>DASWQB010000001.1:0-10191 GCA_036398335.1 Afipia sp.
TGTTCGGGGCGCAGCGAAATCAAAGTGACGAAAGCGACATACACGGCGCGTGTCTCAGCGTCTGCCATGTTCATTTTGTCGCCGATCTTTCCGGCGCTCTTTATTGGGAAGACGCGCAACTTCTTGTCGTGTCGGACCTGCATCTCGAAAAGGGGTCCAGCTATGCCACGCGCGGCGTGTTGTTGCCGCCGTTTGACACAGCCGCGACGCTGGCGCGCTTGACCGACGTCATCGCGCGTAAAAACCCGCGCATGGTGATCGCGCTTGGGGACAGTTTCCACGATCGCGAAGCCCATCAAAGATTATCGCGCGAATACAGCGCCGCGATCTCGGCATTGCAGGCGGGGCGCGACTGGATCTGGATTTCCGGCAATCACGATCCGGCCTTGCCGCGCGAGATCGGCGGAACCGTCTGCGATGAGGTTGCGATCGGCCCCTTGGTGTTTCGCCATGAACCGACAGGCGAGCGCGGGGAAATCGCGGGCCATCTTCATCCCAAGGCGCGGGTGTCGGCGCGCGGCCGCAGCGTGGAGCGGCGTTGTTTTGCCAGCGATGGGGAGCGCGCGGTGATGCCAGCGTTCGGTTCTTATACCGGCGGTCTGAACATCCGCGACGGGGCGTTCGCGGCGATCTTCCAGACGCTCGCCTTCACCGCCCACGTGCTTGGCGACCGCCGTGTTCACAGCATCGCCGCCGAAAGGTGTTATTAGATGCGCTTGGGAACCTGATAGGTTAAAGCCCGTTCAGAGCATCTGGGCTGGGCATGACAAAGAAAATCGATCACCCTAAAAAGGCACCTCCGGACGGCTTGCATCATCCCAAGTCACTGCCGCACAAGCCATTCCATCTGCGCGCATTTATCAAGACCCTCGGACCCGGCCTCATCACCGGCGCTTCCGACGACGATCCCTCCGGCATCGGCACTTACAGCCAGACCGGCGCGCAGCTTGGCTACGGCATCGGCTGGACGATGCTGCTCACGTTGCCTTTGATGGTCGCGATTCAGGAGATTTCCGCGCGTGTGGGGCGAGTCACCGGCCGGGGTATCGCGGGCAATGTCTGCCTGCATTATCCGGCGTGGCTTCTCAACACGGTGATTGTCTTGCTGTTCATTGCCAATACGATCAATATCGCAGCCGATCTGGCTGCGATGGGTGATGCGCTCAAGCTTCTGATCGGCGGGCCGGGTATCCTTTATGTGCTGGTGTTCGGCGTCGCGTCGGTTGTGGCGCAGATCTTTTTGAATTACGCGCGCTATAGCGCGGTCCTGAAATGGCTGACATTGAGTCTGTTCGCCTATGTTGCGGCATTATTCTTTGCAAAGGTCTCGTGGGGCGAGGCGCTGCGCGGTATCGCGATCCCGCAGATTCAGTGGACCTCGGCCTTCCTGACCACGCTGGTCGCCATCCTCGGCACCACCATCTCGCCCTATCTTTTCTTCTGGCAGGCCTCGCAGGAGGCCGAGGACCAGCGTGTCGACGCGAAGAAGCACCCGCTGGCCGAGAAGCATTATGGAGCGCTCAAGGAATTCAGCCGGATTCGCGCCGACACCATTGTCGGCATGGCATTTTCGAATCTGATCGCGATCTCGATCATCATCACGGCGGCGGCGACGCTCCATGCCACCGGCAGAACCGATATCGAAACATCGGCGCAGGCGGCGGAAGCTTTGCGCCCGGTCGCCGGCCGCTTCGCCGAATTTATCTTCGCGCTCGGCATCATCGGCACCGGACTACTCGCCGTGCCGGTGCTGGCGGGGTCGGCCGCCTATGCCATCGGCGAGGGCCGGCAATGGACCGTGGGTCTTGCGCGCAAGCCGCGCGAGGCCGTGGCGTTTTATGCGGTGCTGGCGCTGTCCGCTGGCATCGGCATCATCCTGAATTTTACGCCTATCAATCCGATTTCGGCGCTTTACTGGAGCGCCGTTATCAACGGTGTGCTCGCCGTGCCTGTGATGATCCTCTTGATGTTTCTCGCGCGCCGAAAAGACGTGATGAGCAAATTCGTCATTAAAGGTCCGCTTTACTGGCTGGGCTGGCTATCGACCTTTGCGATGACGATTTGCGTCATCGCGATGATGGTCGGGTTTTTTGTTTGAGCCGGACCGGGCTTTAGTCCCTGCGGAAGACGACCGAGCCGAGCCAGCCGACCATGAGCGCCATCATCGCTGTGGCGATGCCATACCAAAGGCCGTGACGCCGCGCGGTGGTGGCGACGAACTGCTCGAATCCCACTTTGACGATCTCGAATGATGTTTCAGTTTTGGCGATCAGCGCACCATCCGACAACAGCTTGATGTCGACGGTGTAGGATCCGATTGGAACGACGGGCGGCAGTGGGATGCCGGTGCGGAACAATCGCGGCGTCAGGAAGGTCACTGCATCCGGCACGTCGCGATAAAGTCCCTTGTCCGTCTGCAAACGGATAAAAGCGCTGCGGAACGAATCGGATGCAACCACATCTGCATAATCGGTGCCGACGTGCTGGAGCAGGCTGATATTTGTCATGCCGAGTTGCAGCCGCCGCTGGGTGTCGGGTGAGGCCATCGCCTCGACAGGACGGTTGCTGAAAATCCCCAGATAGGAAGGGACCGAAACGAATTCGCGCGAGCCGCGGTTGATCCAGATGCCGAGCGTGCGCTCTTTACGCCGCGTCACCATGTCGCCGCGCGGGCCACGCACCGTCACAACAATGTCATAGCTGGCGCGGGGCGGCGTATTCTCATCGCGTTCCACAGAGCCGAACAGCACCAGTTCCTCGCCATCGTAGTTCGGCGTCACTGTCACGCGGGTGTTGGAAACCGAAACGATCAGGGTTTCGCTGCGTGCCGGTGCGACGCTCAAAAGCATCAATAGAACCAGCAAAGTCAGCCAGTGCATCCTCATTCGCCCAGCCCGAGGTTGCGGATGGTGTAGAGATCTTCCGGCTGAATGATGAGAGTTGCGCCAAAACGGACGCCGACCGAAAGAATCAGCAGCCCGAGCAGGAGGCGCAAATGCTCGCTTCGGATGCGCTGTCCGGCCTGCGCTCCGAATTGCGCGCCGATCACGCCGCCGACCATCAGCACCAGCGCCAGCACCGCGTCGACCTGATGATTGGTCGCGGCATGCAGGACGGTCGCGAACAGCATGGTGAACAGAGTGAGCACCATCGACGTGCCGATCACGGTGCCCGTCGGAATCCGCAGCACATAGATCATGATCGGCACCAGCAGGAAGCCGCCGCCGATACCCATGATCGCGCCGAGAAAGCCGATCAGAAGTCCGATGCCCGCGATCGGGATCACCGACAGGTACATTTTCGAGCGTTTGAAGCGCATCTTCATCGGCAGGCCGAGAATCCACGCATGAGCGCGAGGACGGCGCGCGAGCGGTGGCGCGCTGCCGCGTGCACGCAGCATTGCACGGCTTGCCTCCCACACCATCAACCCGCCGACGATGGTGAGCAGGATGAGGTAAGACAGCGAGATGATGAGGTCGAGCTGGCCGACCGCGCGCAACAGCGTGAAAAGGCCGACGCCGACCGCCGTGCCGATGATGCCGCCGCATGTGAGGATCGCCGCCAGCGCCGGATCGATCGCGCGCCGCCGCCAGTAGGACAACGCGCCGGAAAAGGACGAGGCGGCCATGTGGCTGGATACCGACGCGACCGCCACAGCCGGCGCGACGCCGATGAAGATCAGCAAAGGCGTCATCAGGAAGCCGCCGCCGATCCCGAACATGCCGGAAACGAATCCGACCGCCGCGCCCATCGCGAGAATGAGGAACACGTTGACGGGAATATCGGCGATGGGGAGAAAAAGTTGCACGCACGTTCGCTTTAAGTTCGCGAAGGACGCAGTTGCCCGTTCGCAGCATTGATTTTGCCGCGACGCGCGATCTCGCGGTCATGCGCCGCGCCTCTGCTTAGCTCAAATCTTCGGATGGGGGGACAAGGAAAATCGCGTACCCGCGATTTTTAATCGTCGGCGTTGCGCAACTGTGCCGCGCGGAGCTGATTTACGAGGGATTGGCGATCGCCGCGGTTTTCGTCGACGTGGTTGCCCTTGATGAAGGAGCGTTGGTCGTCGCGGGCTTGGCAGGCTTGACGACGCGTTTCTGCGGCGCTGCTGTCGCATCCCATCCACCGGCTGGCGCAGCGACGGTGATGGCGTCCGCAGGCTGCTGCTCCGGCGTAAACGTCTGGATCGCCAGTTTCGCGGCTGCGAGTGACTGGGCATCGAGGCGCTTTGCGACGTCGTCGCGCTTGCGGCCGGAATCCACGTCGCCCTGGGCGGCGGCGAGACTGAACCATTTGTAGGATTCGGCCAGATTTTGCTCAACACCGATGCCGCGCGCATACAGGATGGCAAGATTGAACTGGCTGTCCGCGACGCCGCGCTCAGCTGCTTTGCGGAACCATTCCGACGCGTTCTTGTAATTCGGGGACTTGCCGCCGCCGTCGGCTTCGAGCACCGCCAGATTATGCATCGCCTTGGCGTTGCCGCGCTCGGCGGCCTGCCGGTAGTAACGGCCCGCGATGTTGGCGTCCTTAGGTACCCCGAGGCCCTTCTCGTAAAGCGTGCCGAGGCGGAACATCGCCGGCACGATATCGGCTTGCGCAGCACGGTCGTACCATTTGGCGGCCTCGTCGAAATTCGGCTGTACGCCTTTGCCTTCCGCATAGCGCAAGCCGATCTCGTAGGCTGCACCGGGATCGCCTTTCAGCGCCGCATCGCGCAGCGCGGCGCCGCCGATGGCTTCCGGCAATTGCGCGGAGACCGGTGTTGCGATCGCCGCGGTTTTCTTTCCGGCATTCCTGGCGTTGAAGGCGGGTGCGGTGATGTAGGGCGATGTGACGGAGCCTGTGATATCGCCGGCTGGCACGGCGGCGCCCCTTGAAGGCAAAGCCGGAGCGCTCATCGATTGTTTGCCGATCGGCGTCGGAGACGTCATTGAAGGCTCGGCGGGCGTGGAAGGTTCGGCAGGCGCGAGATTTTCAGTTTTCGGCGCGGACGGCGCAGGCTGATCCGATGGAGGCTCGGTCACCTGCGGCGTAATTCGGGTTTCGGCGGCCGGCGCCGGCATTGACGGATCGCCGCTGTTCAGCAGGTTCATCGCCATCTTGACGGTTCCGAACACGATCACGACGACGCTGACGCCGACGAGAACCGCACGGATTCGCGCCGACAATTGCGAGGATGCGGCATCGGCCGATGGTTTGGAGGCTATGCGGGCCGCATCGTTCAGCGCGAGGACGCGGTTGGCCTTGGCACCTGACTTGGGATTTCCTTTAGCCGCCTTGGAGCCCGCATTGGCAGGAGTCGCGGTGGCGGTTTGAGCTGCCTGTGCGGCGCGGCGCGCGGCCTGAATGAAATTCGACGAACTGACCGGCTCGCGGGTGTTGGCCGCGATATCCTTTAACGCGCTTTCGGAGGCTGCGATGCGCTCCGACGGACTCGGCCCACGGCCTTGCGAATGGCGCGTGCCCGGTTCAAGCGGATGATCGGGCGGCAGATCGGGATCGATCGGCGTGCGCGCGGACTGTTGCAGGGACATCGCCGCGGCCGGCGCGGCGATGTTGTTACGGGACGGGTCAATCGCGATGTCACGCAGCGACGACGATTCATATGTCTGCTGGGTTGCCGAACGGGCTTGCGTCTGCGCCAGCGCCGGATTGGGCAATTCCGGACGATGTTGCAGCGGCATCGATGCGGCAGAAGGCACAGCACGCGGCGGTTCGGGATGCGCGGGCGCGGAAGGCGTGGGTGAGAAAGCAGACGGCGTGGCGGATGGCGGCGCGGCGCGGGTTTCGCGCAGATCGCCTTCGATATGCGCGAGCCGGTCGACCACGTGGCCGAGCGTATTATGGACGACTTCGAGCGAGTCCTGTGTATGGCGATCGGTTTCCGACTGGCTGTAGCGCATGTCGGCGAGTTCGCGCTTGATGGCGTCGATGAAGCCCTGATCCATCGGGGCTGCGTTGTGCTGGACCTGGCCGTCCGTGCGCTGCTGGAGCAGACGTAAAATCTCGGAGAGGCCGTCCTCGATCCGTCCGAAATTGGCAGGCCGGCTTTCCGACGCTTCCAGCCGCTCGAGCAGATGCGCCACGCGTTGTTCGACATGGGTGAAGGTTGAGGATGGATCGCTGCCGACCTGCAAATGATCGAGACGATCGGAGATTGTCCGCACCGCATTGTCGAAATAACTCGAATCGGCGGGCGCGGGACGCTCGCGCTGTTCAAGCGCTGAGGTCAGCACGCCGATGCGCTGTTCCAGCGCGGAGAGAATGTCGCTGCCGCCACCGCTTTGCGAGAGCTGATCCACTTTCAGCGACAGTGTGCGGACATTGTCGGCGAGCTGGGTCATCACGTCGGTGGAAGCGATGTTGGCGACGATGGTCTTCAACGCGGCGATGGCGTCGTCGAGCTGATGAATGGCGCCGGGGTCCTGGTTCGAGCGCACGATCATGTCGATCTTGCCGCCAAGATTGCGGATGGCGTCGTCGAAACCGGCGAGCTGTTCGGCCGGGGTCAGCGAACGCAATTCGCCGCGAATATCGGCCAATGCGCGCTCGATACCCGAAAGCGCGTTACCGTCGATGCCGTGCTGGCGGGTCTCGTCGATGCGCTTTGCCAGCGAGCGGATTTCGTTTTCCAGCGATTCGATCGCGCGGCGCGGCATCGCTTCGGTGATCGCGATCCGGATTTCGGAGAGTTCTGCGCGAAAGGCGGCGATCGACTGTTCGATCCCATCCGGGCGGCGCAGCGTCTCGATCTGGCTGGTGATGTTGAAAAGCTGCTTCTCCAGACCGGAGAAGTCCGGATAGTTGGGCGCGATCGGCGCGGCCATTTGCGGCGTCAGGTAGGCTGGCGGTTGCAGCTGCGGGCGGCCATCGAGTTCGCCCTGCCGGGCAATAATTTCGGCGATGGAGAAATCCAGCGGCGGTAGTTGGGCTGGCGGGTACGGCGGCCGCTCGGGCATTGGCGCAGTCTGAGCCAGACGCTGGGAAGACTGGTTCTGGGAAGGCTGGTTCTGAGAAGGCTGGTTCTGAGAAGGCTGGGAAATCTGCGACAGCCGCGCGTCGAGGCGCGTGATGGCGTCGTTGAGCTGACGCGCAACGGCGGGATCGCCGCGCGAGGGCGCGGCCGGCGCTGAAATCTGTTCAACCTGGCGGGCGATCGCATCCAGCCGGCTATGAATTTCGGCGACGTCCCGGGACTCGCGGGCGTCCGGCGTCGCGCCGCCGGCAGCGACCTTCATCCAGTCGCTTAGCGACAGGCCTGCCCTGCGTGCGGCGGCCTCCGCCTTTTCCCTTACTGAAGGTTCGATACCTTCAACGCTCCACGATACGCGAGATGTCATGCCCAGGCCCGGTGTTGAGCGTCCGGCTCCTGCCAAACGCTCAGTCCCCCGCGCCCCATTGAAGAGACAAACAAATTTTCAGCGCGGACGGACTGCTTCAGGGCTGACTTTTTCGCGTTACGGTAAATAACGGGTTAAGGACTTTCGACGGAAAGGCGAAAAGTTCCGGTTCGGCCCGCCTTGGCGGCGGCGGATGCGTTTGTGAGCCAGTGTGATGGATTTGCATCAAATCAGCGCATTGATGCACGTGCATTTAATAGCTAAATCCATCTGCCGATTTGCTGGAACCTTCCGATGAAACGCCGCCCATCGACCGAAGCGACCGAAGCCTGGATTCGCCTGATGCGAATCCAGAGCCGGGTGCTCGACGCCGTCGAGCAGGATTTGAAGAAAGCCGGCTTCCCGCCGCTGGCCTGGTATGACGCGCTGCTGGAGCTGTCACGCGCCCCGGATGGTGAACTGCGTCCGGTCGAACTCGAAAAGCAGATGCTGCTGCCGCAATACTCGACCTCACGCCTGATCGACCGGCTGGTCGATGAAGGTCTTGCCGCTCGCCGGGAATGTGAAAGGGACAAACGCGGCCTGTTTGTCGAGATCACCGAGGCCGGCCGCGATCTGCAAAAGAAAATGTGGGATTCCTATTCGGCAGCGATCGAACGGCACATGGGATCGAAACTGTCGGACGCCGAAGCCGCGCAACTGGCGGCGCTGCTCGACCGGCTCGGATGTTCATGCGATCAAACAGGCGCTAAGAACGCCGTGCACAAAGAAGCCGCATCGGCGCGATGACTTCATCTTTGTCTTTTTCATCGGCAGTCTCCTCTGCGATCATGAGTCTGCCGCAATACGCCTGCGCAAACGCGCTTTTCATTTGGAAGACTGATCGGACCCTTCATGGCGCGTGACCAGATCGATATGACGCCGCTGTCGTCGCGCGACGAACTCGTCGGCTGGCTGGAGGCCGGTATCAAGCCGAAATCCGAATTCCGCATCGGCACCGAACACGAAAAGACGCCCTTTACGCTGAATGGCCATCAGCCGGTGCCCTATGAAGGTCCGCGCGGCATTCAGGCGCTGCTCGAGGGCATGAAGCTGTTGCTCGGCTGGGAGCCGATCCTCGAGAACGGCAACATCATCGGGCTTTATGACGTCACCGGCGGCGGCGCGATTTCGCTTGAGCCGGGCGGGCAATTCGAACTCTCCGGCGCGCCGGTCGAAACCGTGCACCAAACAGCTTCGGAGCTGATGGCGCATCTGGCGCAGGTGCGCGAGATCGCCGAGCCGCTCGGCATCGGCTTTCTCGGACTTGGAATGACGCCGTCATGGTCGCGCGCGCAGATGCCGGTGATGCCCAAGGGCCGCTACCGCATCATGACGAATTACATGCCAAAGGTCGGCAAATACGGCCTCGACATGATGTACCGGACCTGCACGGTGCAGACCAATCTCGATTTTTCCTCCGAAGCCGACATGGTCAAGAAGCTGCGGGTGTCGGTGGCGTTGCAGCCGATTGCCACCGCGCTGTTCGCCAATTCGCCTTTCACCGAAGGCAAACCGAACGGCTTCCTGTCGTTCCGCGCCGAAATCTGGCGCGACACCGATAACGCGCGTGCCGGCATGATTCCGTGGGCGTTCGAAGACGGCATGGGATTCGAACGCTGGGTCGATTACGCGCTGGACGTGCCGATGTATTTCATCAAGCGCGGCGACCAATACATTGATGTCGCCGGCTCGTCGTTCCGCGATTTCTTCGCAGGCAAGAACAGCAGGTTTCCCGGCGAGAAGCCGACGCTGTCGGACTGGTCCAACCATCTCTCCACGCTGTTTCCCGAGGTGCGATTGAAGCGCTATCTCGAGATGCGCGGCGCCGATGGCGTGCCATGGAGACAGCTGCCGTCGTTGTCCGCGTTCTGGACAGGGCTTTTATACAACGACGCCAGCCTCGACGCCGCGTGGGACATCGCCAAGCGCTGGACCGCGGAGCAGCGCCAGGCGATACGCGACGACGTCCCGCGCCTTGGCTTCAAGACCAAGGCCGGCAACCGCTATCTCTACGAGATCGCCAAGGAATGTCTGGTGCTGGCGCATGCCGGCCTGCGCCATCGCGAGCGGATCGATCATCTGGGGCGCGATGAGACCCGTTTCCTCGAACCGCTCGATTGTATCCTCGACAAGGGACGCACTCCCGCTGAGGAGATGCTGCTGAAGTTCAACGGCTCCTGGGGGCATTCGGTCGAACCGGCCTATGATGAATATGCATTTTGACGTGCGTTATGACGGCGTCATATTTCATACGTCCCTGCTTCATCAACGAAACTTGTTCCCGGTTTATCTGCCGTTCATCGGCCATACAGGATGGCTGCCGTTGAATGCACCTCTTGTCGGCTGTCCCGTCGCTGTTTCATGAGTTGATATGAAAGTCATACGCATGTCCGGACCCGGCCTCCTGAAAACATTTACCGTTGCGTGTCTGGCCGTGATCGCGTTCGTCCTGTTTTGCGCGTCGGCGCCGCAGGCTTCGGCGCAGGCGAATTTCGACCGCCCCGGCGGAGATTATTCGAATTCCGAATTGTCGTCCGGCGATCCGGCCGATTGTGCGCTGGCCTGTGAGCGTGACCGCAAATGCCGCTCGTGGAGTTTCAGGTTTCCGACTGGCAATGAAGCCGGCGTGTGTTGGCTGAAAAGCAGCATCCCGGTACGCGTGGCGAGCAATTGCTGCATCTCGGGCGTGCGCGGCGCGGGCGTGGTTGAGCCGCGCACCCGCAAACTTGAAATCGCTACCGATCGCGCTGGCGGCGACTATCGCAACATCGTCGTCAAGGAGGACAATGATGGCGGTGATTGCAAG
>DASWQB010000002.1:0-3702 GCA_036398335.1 Afipia sp.
CCGGGCCGTCGTCACTTTCGGTCTTGCGGCCGTTATGGTTTCCGATTCGTTAACGGACGGCTTGTAGGGTCGGGCAGGCTTCAATTCAGTGCTCACTCGGTCAGGACTTATTGGCGATTCGTCTCATGCAGATCATTTGCCCCCATTGTACGACATCCTACGCGGTTGATCCGGCCAAATTCGGTCCCGGTGGCCGGACCGTACGCTGTGCCCGTTGCCATGAAACATGGCTCGCGCGGCCTGAAGAGATGGCATTCGCGGCGCCAATACGCGCCGGTGCCGATGGAACCCACCCAGATGACGGCGAAGCGGCGTGGCATCATTCTTCTCAAGGCGACTGGCAGGACCAGCACACATCCCAAGAGACCCACCTAAGCGTGCCCCATGTCGACAGCCCTCCCATCTCGGGTGACTGGGGCGTTTCGGATGAAGAGAGAACGGGCGGCGGCCTTGCCTCCAACGACGGCTGGGCGGACGAGCCTGCGGCGGCGAGTGCCCATAAATGGCTCGGCAGTCTAGGCCGCCTCGCCGGTAAGCTGAGGGGCTCCCAATCGCTGCCCGGAATATCTTATTCTCTACGCGCGAAATTGCCGCACCGGCTGACGGACAAAATCACATTGCCACGTGCATGCGCGGTGATGGGTGCCATGGTCCTAGCACTTGTTGTCTGGCGCACCGAAGTGGTGCGGCTGATTCCGCAGACCGCCGCATTTTTCAAAATGACCGGAATGGGCGTCAATCTGCGCGGACTGGCCTTTGAGGATGTGAAAATCGCGACCGAAACTGTCAACGGCAAACCTGTCCTGGTGATCGAGGGGGCCATTGCCGGCATTGGCCGCAAGCCGGTAGAACTGCCGCGCCTGCGCTTCAGCGTTCTCGATGGGCAAGGGTCCGACATCTACGCCTGGAATTCCGTGCTCGAACAGCCCGTCCTCAATCCGGGCGAAAAAGTCTGGTTCAAATCGCGCCTGGCCTCGCCGCCCGCCGAGGGACGGGAAATCGCGGTGAGGTTCTTCCAGCGACGAGATATCGTTGCCGGTGGCGTGTGATGGCCCGCATCCTGATCGCCGATGACGAGGAGTCCATGCGCCAGCTCGTGGCGCGCGCCATTGCCATGGATGGCCATGACATCGTCACCGCGCAGGACGGCGCCGAGGCGCTGGACATCATCGCCAACGAAAATGGCGCGTTCGATCTGCTTTTGACCGATATCAAGATGCCCGTGATGGACGGCATCGCATTGTCGCTCGCCGTTGCGCGCGACTTTCCGTTGCTTACGATTCTGCTGATGACAGGCTTTGCCGACCAGCGCGAGCGCGCCTCAGGCCTGAACTCGATTGTCCACGACGTCGTCACCAAACCGTTTTCGGTAGCGGACATTCGCACCGCGGTGGCCGATGCATTGGCGTCGCGGCCGAAATGACGACCCTTATCCTGAGGAGCGCGCCACGTAGCCAAGTTTACACAGACGACGCCTGACATGGCGCGCGTCTCGAAGAATAAGAAGAGATTAAAACAACTCTCGACATCACGATGCCACATGGTTCGAGATGCGAAGCTTTGCCTCGCTCCTCACCATGAGGGCTTTGCGAATCAGTAATCCTTCAGCAGTCGCTCGATGTAGTCGAGCTCGATCTGCGGGCGGTTCGATTCACCGAGACGGCGGCGCAGTTCTTCCAGAATCCGGCGCACCCGCTGCACATCGATCTCGCCCGGAATCTTGACACTCAGATCGTCGCTGTAATCGCGCCCGCGCAGCGGACGACCGAGCGGATCGCTGTCATTGCCGCCAGCCTGCTGGCGCCCGGCCTTGTTGCCCTGGCCGTCGCCGTCGCCCTGCTGGGCGAGATTTTGCGCGCCTTTGCGCAGCGCCTCGAGTGCGCGGCCCTGTGCGTCCACCGCGCCATCGGCCCGGCCCTGACCAAGCCGCCCGTCGGCATCGCCCATCGCGGCATCGGCATCGCCGAGCGCATCGCCGCCCTGCCCTTGCTGCTGGCCGTCGTCACCCGCCTCGCCGGAATCGCCCGGCTGCCCCGGCGACATGCCGTTCTTCTTCATGTCGTCGAGCAGCTTTTGCAGCCGCTGGCGAAGACCCTGCTGGTCTTTTCGCAAATCGCCAAGCGCGTTCTGGTTGCCCTGCGAACCGCGCTGATCCTGCCCCTCTTTGTAGGTCTTGTCGCGAAGCTGCTGCTGCTTGCGAATGAGATCGCCAAGTTCGGCCAGCGCCTGATCGCTGTCCTGATCGCCTTGTCCGGGCCGGGCCATCTGAAGGCCCTCAAGCATCTGCTGCATCTGATCGAGCAATTGCCGCGCCGCGTCCTTGTCGCCGGAGCGTGACAGGCGCTCCATGCGGTCGATCATGTTCTGCAAATCCTGCTGCCGCATCGTTTTCGTATTTGGATCGAGCGGGCGGGCGAGTTGCTGCGGATTTTGCTGCATCTGTTGCGCAAGCTGACGGATGAAATTGTCCAGCGCCGCACGCAGATTGTCAGTGAGCTTCTTGATCTCCTCGTCGCTGGCCCCGCGCTCCAGCGCCTGCTTGAGCGCATCCTGCGCCGCCTGCAATGCCTTCTCGACATCGCTGATGTTGCCGTCCTCGATCGACACCGCCAGCGCCCAGAGGCTGTCGACCGTGTCGCGCAGCGCCTCCTTGGTATTGGCGCGGCCGAGCTGACTGGCGACATTATGCAGGCCGAGATAATAGCCCTTCTCCGGCGTGAACGTTTCCGGCGCGACAAGCAGTGCCTCGAGCGCGATCTGCACAAGCGGCTTCTGGCCGGCATCGAGCGCAAGGCTACGGCGCTGTTCGATCAGCGCCCGCGCCAGCGGCTTGACGAACAGCCGCTCCGGCAGCTTCGTATCGAAAGGTACGCTACGGCCTTCATTGCCGGCTTCGTCCTTTGCGATCAGGGTCAGTGTGACATCGCTGCCGGCAAATGGATGCTCGCTCAAATCCTTCACGGTTTGTCCGACACCGCTGCGGGTGCGTGCGTTGGGCAGGCCAAGCGAAAACTGCGGCGGATCGTAGAGCGGCTGAGCCGCGGGCCTGTCGCCACCGGTATCGCGCGGCGCGAAACGGGCCTCGGCCTGCGTCACGCCGTAATCGTCATCGAGCTGGTATGACAATGCGAGCGCGCCTTTGGCCTGACGTTCCGGATCCTTCGCCAAGGCAATCGTCGGCGCACGGTCCGGCACCGCCTTGAAGGTCCACAATGGCTGCGATGACGGCGAGCGCACACGCGCCGAGCCGTCACCGGCGATGGTGAAGCGGCGCTCATCGGCACCCTGGGGCACCTGATCGGTGACCGGCGCATCGGTCACGCCACCACTGATGCTGACGTCGAGTTTGCTGCTGCTGGCGCGGGTGACGAGGATGCTGCCGGCCGGCACCGCGATCGGCGCATCAGATGACGGAGTATCTTTACCGGACAGAATGATCGGCGGGCGGCCGGTGTAAGCCGGCGGATTGATCCACGCATCGACACGCACATTCGCGCCGCTGAATGCACCGTTCCAGTCGAACGCCGCGGCGACGCGTTCAAATCGCTCGTCGCCCGCGGCGATGAAGGTCGCGACCATCAGGATCGACACCAGCGCCCGCAGGGCCCATGGATCGTGGAGCGCAAGCCTGGGGGAAGGCAGTCCGGCACGAACCCGCTTGAGCGCTGCATGCGTACGCGCACGTTGTGCCTGCCATAGCGC
>DASWQB010000003.1:0-16970 GCA_036398335.1 Afipia sp.
CTGGCCCAACAGGCCGAGCGCGATGCACCCGCTGTTCCCGTGCTTCGCGCGAGCGTAACCGTCAACAGCGACGTGGTGCGGATCGGCGACCTGGTCGACAATGCGGGCGTCGCCGCGCAGGTCGCGATCTATCGCGCGCCCGATCTCGGCACCACCGGATCGCTGCGCACCACGAAGGTGATCGAGGTGCTGCGCGCCAATCAGGTGATCGGCGTCGATACCCAGGGCATCAGCGAGGTTTCGATTACCCGTGCCTCACGCGCCATTTCAGCCAAGGATGCGGAGACGATGGTCGCCAAGGCACTGGAGCGGCGCGGCGGCCTCGGCGATGCTGCAAATCTGTCGCTCACCTTCGAACGCGATCTGCGCGACATCCAGCTCGATGCGTCCAATACCGGCGAGATGCGGCCGGTGACGACGCGTTACGATTCCCGCAACGGCCGCTTCGATGTGCTGTTCGAAATCCAGAACGACACCGGCGCGCCGACGCGGCTGCGCTTCACCGGCATCGTCATCGAGACCGTCGAAGCCGTGGTGTTGTCCCGTGACGCCGAGCGCGGCGATGTGCTCAAAGCCTCGG
Source organism: Afipia sp. (assembly GCA_036398335.1). Classification (GTDB taxonomy): domain Bacteria; phylum Pseudomonadota; class Alphaproteobacteria; order Rhizobiales; family Xanthobacteraceae; genus Afipia. Next base: position 581 of record DASWQB010000003.1, read on the forward strand.
ACGTGATGGTCGAACGCCGCCCCAAAGCGCAGGTCGGAAACGATTTCGCCGTCCGTACCCGCGCGGTCGGCCTGCAGCTTCGCCGCCCGGTGCGCGCGGGACAGCCGCTGAAGGCCAGCGATCTGGCCAAAGCCGATCTCGTCGCCCGCGACCAGACCGTCACCCTCATCTACGACACGCCGGGATTGTATCTGACAGGGCGCGGCAAGGCGCTCGAGGGCGGCACCGAGGGCGACACCGTCTCCGTTCTCAACCTTCAATCCAAGCGCACCGTTCAGGGCCTGGTGGTCGGCCCCGGCCAGATTTCGGTCGCGACCGTGATGCCCCGCTCCACCGTGACCGCCGCACTTGCCGACGACACCACCGTATCTCCCGCGCCCGCAGCAAGCAGTCCACCTGAAAAGGCCGAGTAATGTTCATGTCCAGCGTCAGTCATATCAATCGCATTTGTCTCACCGGCGGGCTGATCGTCTTCGGATGCTTCGCCGGCGGATGCTCCTCGCTCGATCGTCTCGCGAATATCGGCGAACAGCCGAAACTGTCGTCGATCGACAATCCCACGACGCAGGCCGGCTACAAGCCGGTGTCGATGCCGATGCCGGCGCCGCAGGCGGCGTCGTATAATCCGAACTCGCTGTGGCGCAACGGTTCGCGCGCCTTCTTCAAGGACCAGCGCGCGCATCAGATCGGCGACATTCTCACCGTCACGGTGAACATCACCGACAAGGCCAATATCGCCAACGAGACCCAGCGCAGCCGCGCCAACTCCGAGGATTCCAACATCGCCAATTTCTTCGGGGTGAAGAAGACGCCCGGCACCAACGGCGTCGGCAACATGCTCAATACCGATTCGACGGCGTCCAGCGACGGCAAGGGCTCGGTCAACCGTCAGGAAGCGTTGCAAACCAACGTCGCCGCCGTTGTCACGCAGCTTTTGCCGAACGGAAATCTGGTGGTCGAAGGCCGGCAGGAAATCCGGGTGAATTTCGAAATCCGCGAACTGGTGGTGGCAGGCATCGTGCGTCCGGAGGACATTCAGAGCGACAACACCATCGACTCCTCCAAGATCGCGCAGGCCCGCATCGCCTATGGCGGACGCGGCCAGATCACCGACGTGCAGCAGCCGCGCTACGGCCAGCAGGTGTTCGACGTCCTTTTGCCCTTCTAACATCAATATGGCGAGGTCGGCTCCCACTGCCCTCGCCGCGATCTCCCACACCGCTCTGCGAACCTAGGCGCGGCACGGTGTACTACGGCACGGCCCGCATCAGCTCCCCTGATGTCGGGCCGTGGTCGTTTTTCGGACGGCAGCTTTCCATCTTTTGGATCACGCTCCGGCAAACAGCATCAGGCGCCAGCGAGGTTGAATGCCGGCGCTATTCTCCCGATGGTGGTTTGCGGAGTGCCGCTCCGCGCGAAAAAAACTTCCCAGCTCGCGGTCACTTCGCATAACCGGCGGATTTCTGACGTCGCGGCTTCCTCCGAGAGTCCGAAATCGCCGCACCGGCTCATGCAGTTCGCGAGACTGGGGAAGACGCCCGAGCGCCCGAGCGCGATCGCCTGCGCGGGCGGCATATCGGGTTGCGGAACGATGTCGAAGGCCGGCGACAACCGCCAGCCTTTGTCGCCGCGAAGAAGAGCATGGTTCTTGAGATGATCGTCGCGGTTCCCGCACAAAACATTGAAGACCATGCGGCGGAAGAGTTCGGCGCGATCTTCTTGCGGCGCGGCGCTATGGCGCAACAATTCGGCGGCGATGGCGTAATAGGATCCTTCGGGCGAGGTTTCGTCTTCATTCAACAAGGACAACGCACTGAGAAAATGCGCCGTCGGCCGGGCGTCGGGAGCAATGGAGCGATCGAAGCGTTTGACGAGCACGGCCTTGCGCGGACCCACGTCGATCAGGCGGGTTTCGGCAGCATCGATGCCACAGGCGCGCGCCAGCATCATCGTGGCATGCTCGGCGCTGCATTGATCGAACGTATCCGTCGCCCGCTCGAACTTCGCAATCCAAAGCGCGGAGCCGATCTCGATCACCGCCTTGGGGCGGGCGCCACCCAGCGACGTGCCGGCCTTGTAGATACTTTCCGCATCGGGATCGGCCGGCTGCCCGGCTTCGATCTTCTGAAACTCGCTGGCGATGGCTTCGATCGACCCTATTCCCAATCGGTGAACCGGTTGCAGCGTCGGCGTCGTGGTGGCGGAAAAATCCAGACAACCCACCCGGTCCGGTCCGCTTTCCAGAAGCCATTCGACCGGTGACAACGTCCTGCCCGGATAGCGCCGATGGATAAGCTCGCGCCCCCATCTGTCCGGCGTCGCATCAGCGAGCGGCCCGAAAAGACAGCCGCGCTTTGTGGTTTGAAACACCTCGTCCGACAGCGGCAGGTTCACCGGATCGAGCGGAAAACATCCGGCGTAAGCCAGCCACGATCCCGCATATCCGAATTCACCGATCGCGCGCGAGCCTTCGCTGCGACGATAACGGTAGCGGCCGACGATACGGACGCCATCCGCAAGGCGGGCAAAGACAAAGGCCTCGTCAGAGGTCGGCAAGATCGAGATCCCGTTGCTGGCGCGCCCGCTTCGGCATCCTTGCCAGATCCAGCGTCATGCCGATGCCGTCCTTGGCGGGATCGAGCGCTGTCATCACCGCAGGCATCAATTCGAGCAACCAGAGCGCGGACACGAATGTGCCGAGCGCAACGCCGGGATCTCCGGCCTCGAGCTTGCGCAGCGTGGGCAGCGAAACACCCAGCCGCCGGGCCAGATCAGCCGCGGTTTTTCGCCTCCGGATGCGCGCCGTCCGAATGGCCGCCCCCATTTGCGGCAGGGCCTCGGCGACCGGAAAGGGTATTTTGGGAATCGGCTTTGACATGAATTATAAGTGGCATTTAACGCCTATAAATGCAACTATAATTTCACTATTAGATCGCTGCGCTGGCAGCAACCCGCCAGGCTCGCCCCGCAAGCAATCAAGGCCGGCCGGAGATCGGATCCGGACAGCCTGTTCTGATTGTTGTGAGTGTCGCCTGATATTCTGGACGTCTCGCGCGTGGCGCTGCCAAAGCTCCGGGCGGCCGCCACCCGCGCCGGCACTATTCGTCGCGGTAAACCTTCTCGCGCTTCTCGTGGCGCTCCTGCGCCTCCACCGACAGCGTCGCGATGGGACGCGCTTCCAGGCGCTTCAGTGAGATCGGCTCGCCGGTCTCCTCGCAATAGCCGTAAGTGTTGTCCTCGATGCGCTGGATGGCGGCGTCGATCTTGGAGATCAGCTTGCGCTGACGATCGCGCGCACGCAGTTCGATGGCGCGGTCGGTCTCGGAGGATGCGCGGTCCGCGAGATCGGGGTGATTGACATTTTCTTCCTGCAATTGCTGCAAGGTGGTCTTGGCTTCGCGAAGGATCTCATCCTTCCACGCGAGCAGTTTCGCGCGGAAATATTCGCGCTGCCGCTCGTTCATGAACGGCTCTTTCTCGGACGGCTTGTAGCTTTTTACTTTTTCCAACACCGATCTCTCATCCGTGCAAGGCGGACCGAAAAACGCCTGTCCGCGCGCCGCTTATATAGCGGTGGCCTGTGACAAACAATATCGGCGAAAGGCCCTGAGCGTCCGCTTTGCACAGGGAACCGGCGGGCGGGTCGGCATGCAGGACAAATATATGAAGTAGAAGGCTTTAAACGCCGGCTTTGGCCAGTTCGACCTCGACGCGAAGGTCGATCTCCGAGAGCACTTGATCGAGGCCGGGATCGCCGGAGGTCGATTTCAGCTCAGTGGCGACCGCCCGCAGCCGGCCCGCCATCGACGAATCGAGGGTGCCGGACAGAAGACCGATTTTGAGGTCGTCGAGCAGATCGAGAGCATTACGGCCTCGGGCGACGGAGCGCCTGCGGCGTTCGGTGGAATCCTCGACACCCTGCATGGCCAGCAACGCATCAATGCCGCTGGCGGCGCGCGGCGCACTGGCCGCGCGAGTTTCGCTGGTCGTGCTGGTCCCCCCAAGCGAGAACCCGGCTCCGCCCGTGCGCCTGCTGCTCGCCACAGGCGATCCGGGTGTCGTTCCGTTGGGTCCGTAGATTCGCATCGTGTTTCCCGCCAGCACATTGCATGCGCCTCACCGCCAACCTCGCCCTTTATGGTTAATGGAGCGTAAACGGCCCGGCAAAATCTGCCGCAAGCGGCAAGTTCGCATGAGCGCAGGCGCCACCGACAAAATAACAACCCCGAAAATAATCAAGTTTATTCATATACTTGATCTCTTTTTCGGGAGTGGCACGGCGCTCGCATAGTTAATGGCGGACTAACTCCGTGGGGAGCACGGAGACGGTGCAAGTTTCAACACCTCGGTGGGAGCAGAGGATGTTTCGAGTTATTCGCGCGATCGGTTTTGCTGTGCTGGCGCTGGCTGTGTCCGGCGCATGTGCCCATGCAACCTCGCGCATCAAGGACCTCGCCAACATCGAAGGCGTGCGCCAGAACCAGTTGATCGGTTACGGCCTCGTGGTCGGCCTCAATGGCACCGGCGACACCCTCAACAACATCCCCTTCACCAAGCAATCGCTGCAAGCGATGCTGGAGCGCATGGGCGTCAACATCCGTGGCGCCACCATCCGCACCGGCAACGTCGCGGCCGTCATGGTCACCGGCAATCTGCCCGCTTTCGCCACCCAGGGCACCCGTATGGACATCACGGTCTCCGCCATGGGCGATGCCAAGAGCCTGCAAGGCGGCACACTCCTCGTCACCCCCCTGCTCGGCGCCGACGGCAACGTCTATGCCGTGGGACAGGGTTCGCTCACGATCAGCGGATTTTCCGCCGAAGGCCAGGCAGCCAGCGTCACGCGGGGCGTGCCGACCAACGGGCGTATCGCCAATGGCGCGCTGGTCGAGCGCGAAATCGAATTCGCGCTGAACAAGATGCCCAATGTGCGGCTGGCTTTGCGCAACAGCGATTTCACCACCGCCAAGCGCATCGCCGCGGCGGTCAACGATTTCCTCGGCACCAAGACCGCCGAGCCGGTCGATCCCTCCACCGTCCAGCTCAGCATCCCGGCGGAGTTCAAGGGCAATGTGGTGGCGCTGTTGACCGAGATCGAACAGCTTCAGGTCGATCCCGATCTGACTGCGAAAATCATCATCGACGAACGCTCGGGCGTGATCGTCATGGGCCGCGACGTGCGCGTCAATACGGTTGCGGTCGCGCAGGGCAATCTGACCGTCACCATCTCCGAAAGCCCGCAGGTCAGCCAGCCACAGCCGTTCGCGAATGGCCGCACCGTCGTCACGCCCAATACCCGGGTTGGCGTGCAGGAAGACGGCAGGAAGCTGGCTCTGGTGAAGGCAGGCGTGTCGCTGCAACAACTCGTGGACGGTCTCAACGGCCTCGGCATCGGCCCGCGCGATCTGATCAGCATCCTGCAGGCGATCAAGGCTGCGGGCGCGATCCAGGCCGACATCGAAGTGATGTGATGGAGGTCATGTGATGGACGCCGCCGCACTCGCCTCCAGACAAGGCCAGCCGACCCGCGGCGGCCGCCCCGATCTCGAACTCGCCAGCGCCCTCACAAAGGTGTCGCCGCAGATGCAGGCCAAATCCAAGGCCAAGGCGCAGGATTTCGAGGCGGTGTTCCTGAATTCCATGTTCTCGCAAATGAGCAGCGGTATTCAGGGCGATGGCCCGTTCGGCAATACGCCAGGCACCGGCGTCTGGCGCTCGATGGTGACCGAAGAATATTCGAAATCGATCGCCAAGGCGGGCGGCGTCGGCATTTCCAGCGAGGTCTATCGCGATCTCATCATCCAGCAGGCCAGACGGCCTGGCTGAAACCTTCGGAGCATCACCCCATGAACAATCGCAACTCCCAGTCGGCCGCTCCGAACATCGCGCCCGTGCCGGTGGCCTCGCCATCCGACGCCCGCCGCCTCGCCGAGGGTCTGATCGACATTATGACCAGCCTGCTCGGCATCGTGGAGAAGGAAACCGAGATGGTGCGTGCCGGCAATGTGCGCGAGGCGATGCAGCTTGAGGAGCAGAAGAGCGAAACCTCGCGGCGCTACATGCAGACCATCGCGCAGATGAAAGATAGCCGCGACTATCTCAAGCAATCGGCGCCCGATCTGCTCGCCGCCCTGCACCGCCATCATGACGTCTTTCGCGCCATGCTCCAGATCAACCTGACGGTGCTGGCGACGGCGCATGCGGTGTCCGAAGGAATCGTGCGCGGCGTCAACAACGAAATCCAGCGCCGCAACATGCCAAACGGTTACACCGCAGCGGGTCAACGCGCGATGCCGAGCGCATCGCGCCATGCAACGCCTCTCACCATCAGCCGCGTGCTGTAAGCCACCATATTTTCTTGAATTCCCGGACCGGCGGAGTTCTCACCGCCGGTTTTTTGCTGTGCGCTGCTTTGCGCGAGCTTTCATTCAACTTTGATTCAAATTGCACAGCCCGCGTCAGCGCCAGCTTTAGACGCACCCGTCCATATTACCGCATTGATCGTCTCGATGGACTGGAGGCCGGGAGGCTGCCATGGCTGCGGATTTCAGCATACGCCCGGTTGGGGCATCGGTTGCAACACCGGCGGCGGGCCCGGCGCCCGAGGCCGCAAAGAATGCCGTGCCGACGCAATTGCCGCCCGAGAAAACCGTCAGCGCACCCGACCCGTCGCAACGCACCAACACCGATCCGCAATCCAGGGACGACCTTTTGTCATCGCAGATCGTCATCGACCGGAAGGCAAACGAGGTCGTCTATCGCGTGGTCGACAACCGAACCGCTCTCGTGATCCGGCAGTTTCCGGATGAGGCGCGGTTACGCGCCCGCGCCTATCTGCGCGCGCAGGATCTCGCCAAGGAAGACAAGGAAAACAGCCACACCGATGTGCGGGCCTAGTAGCTGGTTGCTATTGGAAATTCCTTGATCGGACTCGCAGTTCACGCCGCAGGACCTTCCACCATGCAATCCTGGTCCCGCAATCAGGACTGCTGTGCGTAAGCCGTTTCGAGCGACTGCCCGCCGGTCGCCGAGTTTGTCATGACAGTCTTGACCTGAGCGACGCCGGCCTGCGCCAACGTGAATTTCGAATCGCCGAACTTGAACGAGTTGTCCTTGATGAGGACATCCTGATACTTCAGCGTCGAGCCGCTTTGATAGCGCACCTTGGCGCGAAAGCCCTCCACATTCGAAACCTGAATGGTGAACTTCGTGTTGTCGGCGTAGGCACCGCTCCATGTGCCCTCATAACTCGGCGCGTCGACGGGAACATAAGGCGTATTCGACAGGCTGCTGATATTGGAGCCGGCGTTGACGTAGCCTGACTGAAGGATGCTGTAGATGTCGCCCATCGCGCGATCTTGCCTTGTTACGCGCGGCCTGACAGACCCGCTGCGATATTCCGGTTGATGTCGATCAGCGATTGCAGATGACCCGGCTGCGGGCTGAGCTGGAGCGCGGCGGTCTGGGTCATGACGAACACGCCGATGTTAGCGATATTCTGGCGCACTTCGAGCGGCTGCGGATTCTCATCGCGCAGGGCATCGCTCAGAAAGATCGACCACAGCTTACGATTGAACATCAAGGCGGCCTGCATGCGCTCGCCAGTGTCGTTAAGAACGTCCTGAAGTTGGTTTGCCGCTTTGAGCAGCGCCTGCGCTTCGATTTCACGAGGCGACGCTGTGGTCTGGGCTGTCTTTGCGTAGGCCTTGGCGGCGTTGGACATTCATCACCTTGAAACTGTTGACGATGCGCCGCGAAGGATTGAGGCAGCGCCTGCCAAATTTGTAAAGATAATCGCTTAAAATTCGATTACTCCGACAGCTTCGTGCACATTCGAAAAGCAAAACGGCGGGGCTCTCGCCCCGCCGCTGCGTTATTGTCTTTGTCTTGAGGATCAGCGCAGGAGCTGAAGAACGCTCTGCTGCGACTGGTTGGCCAGCGCGAGCGCGGAGACCGCGATCGACTGACGGGTCGACAGCGCCTGGCTGTTGGCCGCTTCCTCGTTGGTGTCGGCAAGCGTCAGGTTGGACGAGCCGGTCTGCAGAACGTTGATCAGGTTCTTCGAGAAGTCCTGACGGATCTGCACGATCGACAAGTTCGAACCAAGAGCCGAAGCCTGCGAGCGCAGCGTGCTGGAGGCGGTGTTCAGCGACGACAGGATCTTGTTGGTCGATCCGTTGTCGATGAAGTCAGAGCCGGCATTCAGCGCAGACAGGCCGAGACCGGCGGCATTGAAGTTGACGCCCGTGATGTTCAGGGTCGATTTGCCGGTTTCGTTGAAGGTCAGCTTCAGCGTGTCACCCGAAAGCAGGTTGACACCGTTGAAGGACGAGTCCTGCGAGGTGGTGTCGATCTGCGCGACGATCAGGTTGTACTGATTGACGAGGTTGGAACGGGTCAGCTGAGCAGCCGCGTCCTTGACGGGATCAGCGGCAACCTTGCCGGTGAACGCCGCGCCGCCGGTGGCAGCCGAGCCACTGATCGCACCGATCGTGGTCGAAGCCGCATCGTTGGACGTGGTGATCGTGATCTTGCCATCGGTGCTCAGCGTCGCCTGCAGATTGTTCGCCGAAAGCTTGGCATTCAGATCGTTCAGCGACTTCACCTGGCCGGCGCCGGTGCCGAAGTTGATCGTCAGAGCGGGGATCGAACCGTCTGAAGATGCAGCGATCGTCAGCGACTTGCCACCGAGCAGAGTGGTCGCGTCTGCGCCGGTGTTAGTCGCAGCCGTAATGCCGGTCGCACCGGCGGTAGCAGTGCCGGTAACAGCGCTCGTCGCGACGGACGAGGTCCCACCGGACGTTGGAGAGGTGAACACCAGTTTGCCTGCATCGACAGAAGCAACCGTGGTCGCGCCGGTAGGATCAATCTGATAGTTCACGAGGCTGGCAACATCGGTCGCGCTCAGGCTGGCCGCGGCGAGCGTGGTGCCCTTGGCGGTGTTGTAAGCCGTAACAGCCGCCGCGTTGATGTTGATGTTGTGCGCCGTACCATCGACAGTGACCGTGAAGGCCTGAGAATCGCCAGCGGTCGACACGTTCAGCGCGGTGAAAGCGCCCGCGGTGAGAGTGCCGGACGTTGCAGCCGCGCCGGTGCCGAGCAGGTTGTCGGCGGTTGCGCCGGTGATCGCATCGGAGGTGATCGAGGACTTCGTCGAGTAGCCGACCTGGGTCTGGAGGGCCTGGTTGGCAACCGACTTGGCGCTGTCGATCAGCTTCTGCAGCGAGGAGATGCCGGTATTGGCAGCCTGCAGGATCTGCACGCCGTTGCCGATGCCGTCGAGAAGATTGTTGATGTCGCTGGCGCGGCTATCGAGAGCGGCGGCAGTGAAATAGTTGGTCGGGTTGTCGAGAGCCGAGTTGACCTTCTTGCCGGTGGCAAGGCGGGTCTGGGTGGTGGCGAGAAGATCAGCCGTCGACTGAAGCGACAGCAGGTTCTGGCGAACCGAAGACGAGAGAACGATATCTGACATGGTACTCAACCTTTCTGGTGAACTTTGTATCGTGTGCGAGCGTGACGCCAACTTTCATTGGCGCTATGGCCCACGATGAGAGCAACAGTCTAAAAAAAAGTGAATGAAGCGCGGTCTATCGCCGCCAAAACGCAAACAGGCCGCCTTCGATATCGGGCCTGCCCCGTTGATAAAACAGCGAGAAATGAATTCCGGCTGCTCGCTTGCAGCACAGGCGCGTTTACGATGCATTAACCACGATGGGAAAGGATGGCGCCAAAGCAGCGGAGAAATTACATGGCGCTCAAGGTCGAACTGAAACCGCATGAGAAAATCATCATCGGTTCATGCGTCATCACCAATACAGAACAACGCGCCAAAATTCTGATCGAAGGCGAGCGGATACCGATCTTGCGTGAGAAGGACATTCTCACTCCCGCCACCGCCGACACGCCGGCGAAGCTTCTCTATCTGGCGGTGCAGTTGATGTACATTTCGCACGATCCGCAAGAGCATCATCCTGTCTATTTCGATCTGATGCGCGATCTTCTCAGCGCGATGCCAAGCTCGGCAGCCGCGATCTCGGAGATCAACAACCATATTTTAAGCGGCGACTATTATAAGGCTCTGAAGGAATCGAAACGGCTGATCGCGCACGAGGCCGAACTTCTGGAGTTCGCCAAGGATCAGCAGGCGAATAAAGCCAGCCTGCAAGGCGCAGCCTGACAACAAGCCACAGCAAACTACCGCACGCAGCGATCAAAAAAGGCCTCCAGAAGGAGGCCTCTTTCGTTTGGAGCTATTTCCGGACGTCATACGCGGGCTCGCCCCGCGTATCCATCCAAACAATTTTTAAAAAGATGGATTGCCGGATCAAATCCGGCAATGACACGTCCTAGCGGAGATACGCTTTAACCGATCGGCAGATACTTCAGCAGACTTGTCTGGTACAGGGTCGCGGTCGTCTGATAGGACGCCTGCAGACTGGTCTGCAACGCCAGGATTTGCGTCGCCACCGTATTGTCGTCGATACCCTCGATCGAATCGAGCATGGTCTGCGCCATCGAGGAGGTCTGGGTCTGGCGGGTGGTCGCCGATTTGATGGCGGCTTGCGTACCTGCGAAATCCGCCTGAATGTTCTGGATCGACTGTGCGCCCGGCTGAACCGCCAGATTGGCTTGGACGCGCTGATTGAGCGCGGTGATCTGGGCGTTGGCGTTCGGATCGTTGGGATTGGTCGTGACCGCCGCATAAACCGCAATGTTCTGCAACTGGGTGCGGATCGCGCTCTCGTCGGCGCGCGCGCCATATTGCACGCTGATGGACGGATCGATGCTGACCACAGCAGTGCCGCGCGCGGAATCCGTGCCTTTCTCGCCGGTGTACCAGGAAACGGTGTTGGCGGGTGTGCCGGCAACCAGCGTGGTCGCTGACCCGAGCGGCGATGAGCCGACACGCTTCGGCGGATCGTCAAAGAAATTGTTCGATGCGGCGACCGCCGAGGCGGCGACCAGCGGGCCGTTGGCCAGCGTGCCGACCGCAGAATCCACCGCGCTTTTGAGATTGGCGGCTGTCGCGGTGGTATCCGCTCCGATGGCGAAACTTCCAGCGGGCGGCGGCGTCTGTGACGACGCGGTCAGGGAAATCGATTCAGACGTGCCGTCCGGCAGCGTAAAGGTGAACTGCACCTTGTCGCCGTCCTTCGGATTGGTGGCGCCGAGATCGACCGACATCGCGGCGGGAGGCGCTGGCAGCGTCGGGGCGGGGCTCGGCGGCGCGGTCACGGTCGAACCGGTCAGCGATGATGAGATCGCGCTGAGTTTGAAACCGAAAGGCGAGCCGGTCGCATCCTCGCTGATTGACACCGACGTGCCGGTCTGCGCTGTCACCAGACGCCCGGTCGGCGGCGTAGCCGTGCCAAGATCGGCGGTCTTGCGTTCCGAGATCAACTGCCGCAGGCCCGCTTGCGTGGTCGTGCCGTTCAGGATGTCGTCGGCCGATGCCGTCGACGGCGTATCGGTGGCGCGGCCGGAAAATAGATAGCGACCGCCAGACTCGGTATTGAGCAGCGCGATCGCCTGCGCGAACGAGGAGTTGGCGGTTTGCTGACCGGGCGTCTGGCCCTGCGCGTTCAATGTCAAGGTCGATCCGGACGCCGCCGATTTGGTCTCGGAGCCGGCGTCGATCAACCCCTGCAGGGACAGGTTCACCACACCGATGCGGGTGTTGAGCATGGTGGCGGTGTCGGAATAGGCGGATATCGCGGACAGTTGCGAGCGCAGGCCGGTCGCGAACCCGCTTTGGATGCCGAGCCCCGAATAGGTATTGGCTTTCTTGCCGCTGGAAAGCTGCTCGGTAAGCGTATCGATCTGGCTCTTGAGGTTCAGGATCGAGGTGCCGAGATAGTTGGTCCGTCCGCTAACGCCATCGATTGTCATGAGGACCTCAGATTGACTGGAGGAGCGACGTGAACATGCTGTTCACGGTCGACATCACGCGCGCGTTTGCGGAATAGGCATTCTGCAACGCCAGCAGATGAGCCATCTCGTCGTCGATGTTGACGCCCGAATTCTGGTTCAGCTTGTTCTGCAATGTAGCGAGCACGACATTTTGGCCGTTCGAAAGCTGCTGGGCGGAGTCCGCCTGCTGACCCTGCATGGTCGTGAACTGCTGCATGTAATTGAGCAGCGTTCCCTTGAACGGTGTGCCCGTCGACCCGAGGCCGGTACTGGGCGAATAAGAATAATTGCCAGTGGTGAGCTGCGACAAAATGAAGTCGGAGCGCGTGGTATCGCCCGACGGCGTCTGCGGCGAGGTATTGTAAACGACTAGGCGCGACGGGTCGCTGATCAAAGCGGTGTTGACAGAAATCCGGCCTGCAAGGCCGACCTGCTGTGAGCCGTTTGCGCCGATCGCGCCGGTATAGGGCGCGCCATTGTCGGTGAACAGCGGCAGTTGGGGGTTGCCGCTGGTCAGCGACGTCATGGTGATGGTGGTGGACACTGAATTGATGGTGGCCGCGCCGCTGCCGTCGTTCAGAACCTGAAGCGTCGAGCCCGAAGGATTGCCGAACTGGATGTTCTGACCGGCAAAGGCCGCGTTGAGTTGCGTCGCCACCGAAGCTGCGCCACCGGAAAAATCGATGCCGATCACCTCGTCGTTCGGATCGGTGGTGGCGGTGTTCTTCAGGGGCAGCGCGGACGGATCGTCGACGCGGACCACGGTGACGTTGTGTGTGGTGCCAGCACTATCGGTATAACTGAATTTGAGATTGTTGCCGTTCTGCAAGCCGGCGAGATCGACGCCAAACCCGGTCGGCGTGCCCGGTGGAACTGGCGTGGGCGGCGATGTTGGTGCAGGCACCGGCGTGCCGGCGGTGGTCTTGTCCGACAGCGCGCTGGCCATCGAGGCCGCGAGCTGATCGACCTGCGCCTGCGCCTGCACAAGAGTTTTGTCGCGCAGATCGAGATAGCCTGCGATTGCACCAGAGCGGATCGCGCCGGTCGAGACCAGATCGACGGAGCCGCCACCATGCGGGAAGGTCAGCGTGATCGACCCGAGCGTGCTTTTCGAAGGATCGCTGTTCCACTGCGTATTGGGCGTCACCGTGCTCTGTGGATTGAACGACAGCGTGGCAGCTTCGCTGCCGACAAGCTGCACACCCGAATTGGTGAATACGCCGATCTGGTTGTTGCCGTTATCGACGACGCGAACATCCATCAACTGCGACAATTGCGAAACATATTGATCGCGCTGGTCGAGCAGCGAAGCGGATGCGGCGTCGTTGCCCTTGGTGCCGAGCAACTGTGTATTGATGCGGGCGATCTGCTGGAGCGCGATGTTGGCGGTGTTGACCGAATCGTTGAGCGAGGTTTCAGCGTCCGCGCGCAGCGACTGAATGCCCCGCGAAGTGGAATTGAGTTGGGACGCCAGAGCCTGCGCCGCGGAGATGACGCCGTTGCGCGCCGCCACAGAGTCGGGGCTGGTGGACAGCGCCTGCAGCGCGTTGGTCAGGTTGTTGTAGGATGCCTCCATCGTGCCGTTGGACGTCGGATCGCCGTAGATGCCCTGAAGACGCTGTAACGCCGAGGCCCGCACGGCGGCATAAGTCGCACCGGAATTTTCGGTCAAAACCTGCCGCTGGACATACTGATCGAGTTCGCGATTGACGCCGGTGACGCGCACGCTGGCGCTGCCGCCGGCCACGGTCTGGATCTGGGTGACGCTCTTGCGGGTGTAACCGGGCGTTTCGGCGTTGGCGACGTTGGACGAAACCAGCGCCAGCGCCGCCTCATTGGCCCGAATACCGGAAATTGCCGTCGAGAGAGCTTGGCTCAGACCCATAACTAACTGTCCATCTCAGTCTAGTGTCCCGAATCCGCGCGCGGGATCGTCAGCGCAGCACGTTCAAAAGATCCTGCACCATCTGGTTCGACGTGGTGATGACCTTGGTGTTCGCCGAATAGGCCTGCTGTGTCACGATCAGCTTGGTGAACTCGTCGGCGATGTCGGTGTTGGAGCCTTCGAGCGAGGAACCGACAATGGTGCCGCCCTTGCCGAACAATGCGGGGCCGGATTCGTCGGTGGCCTCAAACGCACCGCCATCGTCGCGCTTGAGGAAGTTGGTGCCGTTGAACGTCGCCAGCGTGATCGCCGCCAGGTCAATGTTGCGCCCGTTGGAATAATTACCGACAACGCGGCCATTGTCGCTGATCGAGACAGTCTGGAGCGAGCCGGCGGGGAAACCGTCCTGCTGGATCTGGTTGACCTGAACGTTGCCATTGGCGTCGGCGAACTGGGTGATGCCGCCGGAGCCGAAATTGATCACTGGGTTGCCGAGCGCGACGCCGCCGACTGTTGCGCCGGTCAACGTCACCGACGCGACGGTCGGGCTCATCTGACCGTTCGCTTGGAAAGTGAAGTCAGTGCCCACATTCTTCCAGGCCGTTGCGGTTCCCGTGGCGTTGGGATCGGTCTGGTAGAACATATTCCATTTGTCGGTGTGACCCGCACCGAGCGAGGCGCTGTCCGTCTTGGCCCAGCGGAATTGCAGGCTGACCGGCGAGCCGGAAATGTCATAGGCCGTGACCGCGCCGCCCGAAACCGACTCGTCGAGAAACGTCTGCAAGTCCGATCCGATGACGTTACCCGTACCGGCGACAGTCGGATTGGACGTGAAGTCCGCCACCTTGAGAAGCTCGGAGCCCGGCACCGACGTGTCGTGCTTGGTTGTCAGCGGATAGCTGGCGAGGTTGGCGCGATAGGTCACAGCCGTCGTCGGCTGCGCGGGAAGAAAGTCGTTGCCGAACTTCAAAACCTGCGGAACGCTGCCGGAGATGTTGCCCGTGGTCGGATCGATCGGAATGCCTTCAAGATAATAACCGGCGCCGTTGACGAGGTAGCCGTTCTTGTCGAGCGTAAAGTCGCCGCGGCGGGTATAGCGATCGACGCCGTCGAATACCGGTTGGTTATCGGTAACGCTGCCAGGCTTTTGCACGGCAAAGAAGCCATCGCCGTTGATCGCCATATAGGTGGCGACCGATGCGGCCTGAACGTCGCCCTGTACCGAGTTTGTTTCGCGCGAGTTGGCGGTGACACTGCCGGCAAGCTGCGTGGTGTTGCCCGTTTCGGGAATGAGGTCCTCGAAACTTGTGTCGATTCGCTTGAACGCAGTGGTCTGCGAGTTCGCGATGTTGCCGGAGATATTCTCCAGCGCGTAGGACTGCGCGCGCAGACCCGCGACGGATGTGGTGAGAGCGCCAAAAATACCCATTACATGGTCTCCAACTGCGATCCGGGCGGCCTGCCGGTTCTCGCCAAAACAATGGCCGCGTTGGCAAGTGAGGGTGCAGGGGTCATGCCAACAGCAAAATTTGAACAACATCAATGCCGTAACAAAAACGCCCCGGTCAAAAGACCGGGGCGCAATTGCCTAGCGCGGCAAGATTTGCCGTGGTGTGAGGTGCCGTCAGGACGGCGATGCGTCAGCCGGCTTGAAGCTCAGAGCGAGGCCGTTCATGCAGTAGCGCAATCCCGTGGGCTTCGGTCCGTCATTAAAAACATGACCAAGATGCCCCCCGCAGCGCCGGCAAAGCGTTTCAGTTCGCACCATCATGAAGGAGCGATCACTCTTCTCGGCCAACGCGTTGGGCAGAGATTGATAGAAGCTCGGCCAACCGGTCCCGCTCTCGAATTTGGTATCGGACGAATACACTGGCAGGTCGCAGCCGGCGCAGGCGAATGTGCCTTTGCGCTTTTCCTTGTTCAGCGGGCTTGAATAAGGCCGCTCGGTGCCGGCCTCGCGCAAGATGTAATATTGCTCGGGCGTCAGCTGCTTCTTCCACTCTTCGGGCGTCTTTTCGATCTCGAATTTTTCGGAGGCCGGTTTGTCGGAGGCTTCGGCCCGCGAGGATATGCCAAACCATTTCGCCGTACCGAACGAGGTCAGTCCGGCCAAGGCTGTGAGAACAAGTCTGCGATCAATCATTGGCGCACTCCAAAATTCAGGGCTTCAGAGGAGTTACGCTTGCCATCGGGAAAAGTTACAGGATCGGACGCGCGGGAACCTTATGCCGCGTCGCCCCCATGCCCGGTTCGCTCATTATGATCCGGCAAAGGCGGCGCCTGCCGAAATTGCGCAGCACGCTGCGCCGCCTGCGCAGAACGCGCCTTGGCAGCGATGGTACGGACTTCTCGCGACTTCTGGCGTATTTGTTCGCGCTTTTTCGCCTGTTCGCGCCAGCGCGCCAGCGTTCCGTTGGTCGCGGAAGCCCGCCGCGACAGTGCGCCCATGAATTGCCCAACGACACGGCCGCCTGTCCCGCCCGCCCACACCAGTTCGAACGGCGTGAACAATTTCCAGCGGTCGTCGCCCCACAGAATGCTGCGCGAGATCAAATCGCCGCCCATCGCGCTGGTGTTCAGTCCCTGCCGCCCGAA
>DASWQB010000004.1:0-13221 GCA_036398335.1 Afipia sp.
GCCAACATGTCGGTGTTGATGTCGCACACCGTGGCCTGAAAATTGGGACCTGCCTCGCCGGCGGCGCGGAAGGAAATATCGCCGGTGCCGCCCGCGACATCCAGAAGAGCAAATGGTGCATTGTCACGCGGCGGGTTCAGCTTGGTAATCATCACGTCCTTCCAGACGCGGTGCAGCCCGCCCGACATCAGATCGTTCATCAGGTCGTAGCGCCGCGCCACGCTGTGGAACACGTCGTTCACCAGCGTCTGCTTGTCGGCCAAGGGAACGTCCCTGTAACCGAAATGTGTTGTAGAATCCGTGGGTTCGCTCATTCCATACTCTCCGCCGGGCGACCATAGCGCGCCCCGCTTAATGGCGCTATCACCACCACGTCTCAAGGTGAATCCGCAATGCCTGAATTGCCCGAAGTTGAAACCGTCCGCCGCGGCCTCGAGCCGGTGATGGAGGGGCAGGAGATCGCACGGGTGGAGGCGCGGCGCGGCGATCTGCGCTTTCCGCTGCAAAAGGATTTTGTGGCGCGGCTGGAGGGGCAAAAAGTCGTTGGCCTCGGGCGGCGGGCGAAATATCTCACCGCTGACCTCGCCTCAGGCGATGTGCTCCTGATGCATCTGGGCATGTCAGGATCGTTCCGTGTCGTTCATCATGAGAACGCCGTCACACCCGGGGCGTTTCATCATCCGCGCGGCGAGGAGCGCACCCACGATCATGTGGTGTTTCACATGAAATCCGGCGCGATGATCTCGTTCAACGATCCGCGCCGTTTCGGCTACATGAAGATCGTGCCGCGCGCGCAGCTCGCCGACGAGCCGTTTTTGCGTGGCCTCGGGCCGGAACCCTTGGGCAACGAATTCGACGCCGCGATGCTGGCGCGCGCCTGCGCGGGCAAGAAGACATCATTGAAAGCAGCGCTGCTCGATCAGCGCGTGGTCGCGGGGCTCGGCAACATCTATGTCTGCGAGGCGCTGTTTCGCGCGCGCCTGTCGCCCAAACGACTGGCCTCGACATTGGCCGCGCGCAACGACGCGCCGACCGATCACGCCAAAAGATTGGTGAATGCGATCCACGCTGTGCTGAACGCGGCGATCAAGGCGGGCGGCTCGTCGCTGCGCGATCATCGCCGGACCGACGGCGAGCTTGGCTATTTCCAGCACTCGTTTCAGGTCTATGGCCGCGAGGGCGAAAAGTGCAAGACGGCGGGATGCGGCGGCATCGTCAAGCGCTTCACCCAGAACGGCCGTTCGACCTTCTGGTGCCCGAAATGCCAGAAGTAAAATTCGAAAGCAGAAGAATGCGACGTTGTCGCGGACCAACGCAGCGCATAAATGGATGATGATGCTGAGCGCAGAAGAACTTGAGCGTTATGCGCGCCATATTGTGCTGCGCGAGGTCGGCGGCCCGGGTCAGGCGGCGCTGAAAACCGCGCGGGTGCTGGTGATCGGTGCCGGCGGCCTTGGCGCGCCGGTCCTGATGTATCTGGCCGCCGCCGGCGTCGGCCTGCTCGGCGTGGTCGACGACGACACCGTGTCGCTGTCGAACCTGCAGCGCCAGATTATTCATGCAACGCCGGATGTCGGGCACCTCAAGGTGGACAGCGCGGCAGCGCGCATCAAGGAACTCAATCCGCATGTCATCGTCCGTGCCCATCCCGTGCGCCTCACGGCGGACAACGCGCTGGAGCTGATCCGCGACTACGACATCGTGGTGGACGGCTCGGACAATTTCACCACACGCTATCTCGTCTCCGACGCCTGCTATTTCGCCAAGATCACGCTGATCGCAGGAGCGCTCGGTGTGTTCGATGCGTCGCTGACCACGATTCGCGCGCACGAGAAGAATGCTGCGGGCGTTCTCAATCCGACCTATCGCTGCCTGTTTCCGGAAGCGCCGCCGCCCGGCACCGTGCCGACCTGCGAGGAAGCGGGCGTGCTTGGCGCGCTTGCGGGCGTACTGGGTTCGATGATGGCGCTGGAAGCGATCCGCGAGATCGTCGGTTTCGGCGAGACCCTGGTCGGGCGGCTGGTGATGATCGATGCCCGCGCGATGCGGTTCGAGACGTTGCGCTACGCGCGCGATCCGGCCAATCCGCTCAACGGCGATAATCCGTCGATTTTGGATTTAAGCGGGCACCGCTGATGTTGTCGTCCCCGCGAAGGCGGGGACCCATTCTTCAAAAGAAACTGACAAGCACTGACAATTCGCGATCTTTATTTCTGGCTTAAAGCTGGGTCCCCGCTTTTGCGGGGACGACAGAAAGTCACAACATATTCGGCAGCACGCGGTCCGGCGGCTTGTGGCCGTCGAGGAAGGTGCGGATGTTGATGATGACCTTCTCGCCCATCTCGACCCGGCCCTCGATGGTGGCCGATCCCATATGCGGCAGCAGAGTGACCTTGCCGGCCTTGGCGAGGCGGATCAATTTCGGATTGACCGCCGGTTCGTGCTCGAACACATCGAGCGCCGCGCCGGCCAGTTCGCCCTCTTCAAGCATCTTGATGAGGGTCGCTTCGTCGATCACCTCGCCGCGCGCGGTGTTGACCACATAGGCGTCCTTGCGAATCAGCTTCAGCCGCCGCGCGGACAGGAGATGAAACGTCGCGGGCGTATGAGGACAATTCACCGAGACGATGTCCATCCGCGCCAGCATCTGGTCAAGGCTTTCCCAATAGGTGGCGTGGAGTTCTTCCTCAAGGCGCGGGCCGACAGGGCGGCGGTTGTGATAGTGAATCTGCATGCCGAAGGCGTGGGCGCGGCGCGCCAAGGCCTGCCCGATGCGGCCCATCCCGACGATGCCGAGCCGTTTGCCGCCGATGCGGTGACCCAGCATCCAGGTCGGCGACCAGCCCGCCCATTCCTTGCCTTCGGTCAGGATTGAGGCGCCTTCGATCACGCGGCGGGGGCCTGCGAGGATCAGCGCCATCGTCATGTCGGCGGTGTCTTCGGTGAGGACCTTCGGCGTGTTGGTGACGGTGATGCCGCGCGCCTGCGCGGCGGCGACATCGAGATTGTCCACGCCGTTGCCGAAATGCGCGATCAGCTTCAGCTTTGAGTCGGGCTGGTTGAGAATGTCCGCCGTGATCTCGTCGGTGACGGTCGGCACCAGAATGTCGGCGGTACGAACAGCCTCAGCGAGTTGCTCGGTCGTGAGGGGGGTGTCGTCAAGATTGAGGCGCGTATCGAACAGCTCGCGCATGCGCGTTTCGGTGCTGTCCGGCAGCTTGCGGGTGACGACGACGAGAGGCTTTTTCTTACCCGACATATTGGCTCTTCAGGACAGTTCCATCCGGCTGTTCAGTGCCCGTTAACCTGCCTGATCGAAGGTACGACCAGTGTCGGCCGCGGACTTCTTGGAAGCTACTTGCAGGTGTCTCGGCGGTTTTCTTGTAGGTTTTTGGAGCTTGGTTGCGTTCCCTCTCTAGCAGAAGGCCGGGCCAAGACAAGAACCCCACATGCCGCGCCGGTGCAAATGGAACAAGACAGTGTGCCGGGCTAAAACCCGGCGGCGGAAGGGGAATTCCGCGATCGGCGGATGAGGTTAAGGACGGGGTGATGGCGTTTCGGGGAAACATGGGGGCGGCGCTTGTGGCGCTCGCGCTGTGGAGCGTATCAAGCAGCATGGCGCTTGCGGGGAAGGATGCGGCCAGTGCCACCAGCGGCTTGCCGGTACCGCGCTACGTCAGTCTGAAATCCGACCATGTGAACGTGCGCGCCGGTCCGACCAAGGATCAGGACGTGAGCTGGATTTACACCCGTTCCGGGCTGCCGGTGGAGGTTACCGCCGAGTTCGAGAACTGGCGGCGTGTGCGCGATTCCGAAGGCGCGGAGGGCTGGGTCTATCACTCGCTGCTGTCAGGCCGACGCACGGCCGTCATCACCATGAAGAAGAAGGATGAACTCGCCGCGCTCCATGACAATCCCGACGGTGCCAGCGCGGTGGCGGCACGCCTGCAGGCCGGCGTGGTGGCGCAGGTCAAACGCTGCGCGGCGGGCTGGTGCCGCATCAGCGGCAACGGCTTCGATGGCTGGATTGAGCAGGAACGGCTGTGGGGTGTTTACGCCGATGAGAAAGTGGACTGACTATTCGTGCAAATTTGGCATGCGCGGGCTCGCAGCCAACTTTAGGCAGGCTGCGTAAACTTGCCTGCCGCGCATCCATCAAAATAAAAATTCTTTTTAGATGGAATGCCGGGTCATAGGCTATCGGAAACGACACCGCTTTTCGAACGGCGAGAGGCTAGCGGAAGCGACGCCGTTCTTCGAACGGCTATGCCCGGCAATGATGGTCTGAGTGGACTCAGCGCTTCTTGCGCAGGCGCACGACCATGTCGATGCGGCTGATCTCATAGCCTTCCGGCACGTCCGGCATCTTCTGCAACATCAAGTTCGGGTCGGGAATATCGACCAGCTCGTGGTTGCCCTCGACATAGAAGTGATGATGCGAAGAGGTATTGGTGTCGAAATATGTTTTGGTGCCGTCGACGCTGACCTGGCGCAGCAGGCCTGCTTCGGTGAGCTGATTCAGCGTGTTGTAAACAGTGGCCAGCGACACCGGCACCTTGGCGAGGGTCGCCTCCTCGTAGAGCATTTCCGCCGTCAGATGGCGATCGCCCTTGCCGAACAGAAGCCAGCCCAGCGCCATGCGCTGGCGGGTCGGACGCAGACCGACCGATTGCAGCATCTCATTGACGTCATGCCATGGGCATCCGGTGAGAACCGGCTCATGATCATGAGTGCCGACGAGAGCGGCGTGAGGCTGATCGGTGGTGTCCATGTCATTCATTTTTCTGATCTGACTTCTAAATCCAACGCATACACAGGCGTCCTGGCGGCAATCGCCCCCGAACGAGCCAGCATTATAGGAAAGGATGCAGATACATGCAAGTTTTTCGCAACTGGATCAAGGGCTCCAATTCGGTCCTTTATAGCTGGAATTAGGTTAACTCCGCCGCTTGGACAGCAGAAAAGCCTATGTTAGACGGTCCGCGTCCGTCATGGGACAGCCGCAGATTGGGGACATAGGCCGTATGCAGGAACGTCGCAGCAGCTACACGTATGAGGATTTGCTGGCCTGCGGCCGGGGTGAGATGTTCGGGGCGGGCAACGCCCAGCTTCCGCTGCCACCGATGCTGATGTTCGATCGAATCGTCGAGATTTCCGAGACTGGCGGCGAATACGGCAAGGGCGTCATTCGCGCCGAACTCGACGTCAAACCGGATCTCTGGTTTTTCGGATGCCATTTCAAGGGCGACCCCGTGATGCCGGGCTGCCTTGGCCTCGACGCCTTATGGCAAATGGTCGGCTTTTTTCTCGGCTGGACAGGTGGAGCAGGCCGTGGCCGCGCGCTCGGCCTTGGTGAACTCAAATTTTCCGGCCAGGTGCTGCCGAATGTCACGAAGGTTGTGTATCACATCGACATCAAGCGGGTGATGCGCTCGAAACTGGTCCTGGGCGTCGCCGACGGGTGGCTTTCGACCGATGGCGATATTATCTACCGGGCGAGCGACCTGAAGGTCGGGCTGTTCCGTCAGGACGCCCCATTGCAGCCCGGAACGTGATGCAGTGCTAAGTGCCGTTGCGGGGGCGTAGCGAACGGTGTGGCAAGCGCCGGCGAACAATCAACAAAATGAAATCAGCAAAGGCGAGGCGATCATGAGGCGGGTTGTCGTCACCGGGATGGGCATTGTCTCATCCATCGGAAACAACACTCAGGAAGTGCTGGCAAGCCTGTACGAGGCTAAGCCCGGAATTTCGCATGCGGAAGATTACGCCAGGCTTGGCTTCCGCTCACAGGTTCACGGCGCGCCGACGCTGAATCCGTCCGAGGTGGTCGACCGGCGCGCGATGCGCTTTCTCGCGGAAGGCGCGGCGTGGAATCACGTCGCGATGGAGCAGGCGATCCGCGATTCGGGACTGGAGCCGTCCGACGTCTCCAATATTCGCACCGGCATCATCATGGGCTCGGGCGGACCAAGCGCGCGCACCATCGTCGAAGCGGCCGACGCCACGCGCACCAAGGGCCCCAAGCGCGTCGGCCCGTTCGCGGTGCCGAAAGCCATGTCGTCCACGGCATCCGCCACGCTTGCCACCTGGTTCAAGATCAAGGGCGTGAATTATTCGATCTCGTCGGCCTGCGCGACCTCGAACCATTGCATCGGCAATGCTTACGAGACCATCCAGATCGGCAAGCAGGACATCATCTTCGCCGGCGGCTGCGAGGAACTCGACTGGTCCCTGTCAGTGCTGTTCGACGCGATGGGCGCGATGTCCTCCAAATACAACGACACGCCTGCGACCGCTTCGCGCGCCTATGACGTCAACCGCGACGGCTTCGTCATCGCCGGCGGCGCAGGCGTGGTCGTTCTGGAAGAACTCGAACATGCCAAGGCGCGGGGCGCGCGCATCTATGGAGAGATCGTCGGCTATGGCGCGACCTCGGACGGTTACGACATGGTCGCCCCGTCCGGCGAGGGCGCCGAGCGCTGCATGAAGATGGCGCTGGCGAGCGTGGACACGCCGATCGACTATATAAATCCGCACGCGACCTCGACTCCGGCCGGCGACCCGCCGGAGATCAACGCGATCCGCAACGTGTTCGGCGCGGGTGAAAAATGCCCGCCGATTTCGGCGACCAAATCGTTGACCGGACACTCGTTGGGTGCAACGGGCGTGCAGGAGGCGATCTACTGCCTTTTGATGATGAACAACGGCTTCATCTGCGAGAGCGCGAACATCCAGGAACTCGATCCAGCATTTGCCGACATGCCGATCGTGCGCAAGCGCGTTTACAACGCCAAGCTTGGCACCGTGTTGTCCAATTCCTTCGGCTTCGGCGGCACCAACGCGACGCTGGTGTTCAAGCGGATGGATGTGTGAGTATTTTTGATAGTCTGTTTATCCGCTGACTGTCATGCCCGGGCTTGTCCCGGGCATCCACGTCTTTAGGATAGTTTTAAAGGCATGGATGGCTGGGACAAGCCCGGCCATGACGACAGGGAAAATCCAATATGCAGGGACTGATGCAGGGCAAGCGCGGGCTCATCATGGGCGTCGCCAACGATCACTCGATCGCGTGGGGCATCGCCAAGACCTTGCACGCGCACGGCGCTGAACTGGCTTTCACCTATCAGGGCGAAGCTCTTGGAAAACGAGTCAAGCCGCTGGCCGAAAGCCTCGGCGCGAAACTGGTCCTGCCCTGCGATGTCGAGGATATCGCCAGCGTGGATGCGACCTTCGCCGCGCTGAAGGACGCATGGGGCAGACTGGATTTTCTGATCCATGCCATCGGCTTCTCCGACAAGAATGAATTGAAGGGCCGTTATGCCGACACCACGCGCGCAAATTTCTCGCGCACCATGGTGATCTCGTGCTTCTCGTTCACAGAAGTCGCCGCCCGCGCGGCCAAACTGATGCCGGAGGGCGGCGCGATGGTGACGCTGACATTCGGCGGTTCGACACGCGTGATGCCGAATTATAACGTGATGGGTGTGGCGAAGGCGGCGCTGGAAGCCTCGGTGCGCTATCTCGCAGCCGATTTCGGCCGAAGCAATATCCGCGTGAATTCGATTTCGGCGGGTCCGGTGCGCACGCTGGCCGGATCGGGCATCGGCGATTCGCGCGCGATGTTCGCGTTCCAGCAAAAGCACTCGCCGCTCGGCCGCGGCGTGACACTGAATGAACTCGGCGGCACGGCGCTTTATCTGTTGTCGGAGTTGTCCGGCGGCGTCACCGGCGAAACCCATTTCGTCGATTCCGGCTACAACATTATCTCGATGCCGCACCCGGACGCGCTGAAAAGCGACGAGGCGTAACGGAAGCGGCGTGACGCGACGCCACGCACAATTTACTCTCTCCCCTTGTGGGAGGGAGAGAATAGCATGCGTATCCTATCCCGCCGCCAGCGCCTGCGCGCGCTGGAACGCGGGCCGTGCGGCGCAAGCATCGATGTAGCGGTCGAAGTTCGGCCGTGTCGGCACCATCTTGAAAAGCCTCACCGCGAAATTCAGACCCGATCCGATCATGATGTCGGCAGCGGAAAAATTGTCGCCGAGTATCCACGGGCCTTTTGCAAGCGCCGCATCCAGCACGTCGAAAACCTGCGTCACGCTTCCCCATCCTGCCGCCACACTTGGCATCTCAAGCTTGGTGGAAATCTGCACCATCGCGGGCTCGATGCAGGCAGGCACATAAAATAGCCATTGCAGATATTTCGCGCGTAGTGGGTCGCCGATCGGCGGCGCGAGATTCTTGTCGTGGTGACGCTCGGCGACATAGGCGCAGATGGCGGCCGATTCGAACATGCTGACATCGCCATCCGCCAGCGCCGGAACCTTTCCCATCGGATTGATCGCCAGATACTCCGGGTTTTTCTGCGCGCCGGCCGTGATGTCAACGAGAACCCGTTCATAAGGCTCGCCGACTTCTTCCATCAGCCACAGCGCGGAGAACGAACGCGAGCGCGGACACCAATAAAGTTTCATCATGGCAGGCTCCATCAATCCGGACGGCGTTAACCAGCGCGCAAATGAGACAATTTCGCGCGCGCCGTCAATTGGCGGCGATATGACGTTCCTTATGCTGCCCAGAGTCTTTCAGTTTTTGATGGAAGCAAGCCGCATCATTGCCGGGCTTGACCCGGCAATCCATCCTCTTAACGAGATTCATTTTTGATGGATGCGCACGTCGCGCCCGCGCATGACGATTCCAGGTAAACCTGAACAGCTCGAAAAAAGGGCGGCTGATGTCTCAGCCGCCCTTTATTATTTCGGAAGAACGAGAAGCCTTATTCTGCCGCGCTCGCGTCTTCGGCCTTCTGCTTGGCCTCTAAGTCCTCGCCGGTGGTCTGATCGACCGCCTTCATCGACAGGCGCACCTTGCCGCGATCGTCGAGGCCGAGCAGCTTGACCTTGACCTTGTCGCCTTCCTTGACGACGTCGGAGGTCTTCTGCACGCGGCCGGCGGCGAGCTGGCTGATGTGAACCAGACCATCCTTGGGTCCGAAGAAGTTCACGAACGCGCCGAACTCCATCACCTTGACGATGGTGCCGTCATAGATCTGGCCGACTTCCGGATCGGAGGTGATCGACTTGATCCACTTGATCGCCGCGCGGATCGATTCGCCGTTGGCGGATGCGACCTTCACGGTGCCGTCGTCCTCGATGTTGATCTTGGCGCCGGTCTTTTCCACGATCTCGCGGATCACCTTGCCGCCGGTGCCGATCACGTCGCGGATCTTGTCGGTCGGGATCTGCAGCACCTCGATGCGCGGCGCATGTTCGCCAAGCTCGGCGCGGGCATTGGTGAGCGCCTTGGCCATTTCGCCGAGGATGTGGATGCGTCCTTCCTTGGCCTGACCGAGCGCGATCTTCATGATCTCCTCGGTGATGCCGGCGATCTTGATGTCCATCTGCAGCGACGTGACGCCGTTTTCGGTGCCAGCCACCTTGAAGTCCATGTCGCCGAGATGATCCTCGTCGCCGAGAATG
This sequence comes from Afipia sp., assembly GCA_036398335.1. Taxonomy (GTDB): domain Bacteria; phylum Pseudomonadota; class Alphaproteobacteria; order Rhizobiales; family Xanthobacteraceae; genus Afipia. Next base: position 9,483 of record DASWQB010000004.1, read on the forward strand.
TCGGACAGAACCGCAAAGCGCTTGCCCTCAAGAATGAGGCCCATCGCGATGCCCGCCGTCGGCCGCTTCAACGGCACGCCGGCGTCCATCAGCGCGAGCGATGCGCCGCACACCGATGCCATCGAGGACGAGCCGTTCGACTCGGTGATCTCCGAGACGACGCGCAGCGTGTACGGGAATTCATGCGCCGCCGGGAGCACCGGATGCAGCGCACGCCAGGCTAGCTTGCCGTGACCGATTTCGCGGCGCTTGGTGCCGCCGAGGCGGCCGGTTTCGCCGACCGAGTAGGGAGGAAAGTTGTAATGCAGCAGGAAGCGCTCTTTGTAGGTTCCTGACAGCGAGTCGATGTACTGCTCGTCCTCGCCGGTACCGAGCGTGGTGACGACCAGCGCCTGGGTCTCGCCGCGAGTAAACAGGGCTGAGCCGTGAGCACGCGGCAGCACGCCGACTTCGGCGATGATCGGGCGGACCGTCTTCGAATCGCGGCCGTCGATGCGCTTGCCGGTGTCGAGGATGTTGTTGCGAACGACGTTCGCTTCCAGTTCCTTGAACACGCCGGCGACGCGCAGCTTGTCGTATTTCGGCTCCTGACCTTCCGGGAAGAAATGGTCCATGACCTTCTTCTTCACCGCGCCGACCGCTGCGTAGCGATCCTGCTTGATGGCGATGCCGTAGGCTGAACGCAACTCCGCTTCGCCGACGCTGCGGATTTCCTTGTCGAGCGCGGCATTGTCCTCGGTCGTGACTTCGCGCGGCTCCTTGGCGGCCTTTTCCGCCAGCTCGATGATCGCCTTGATGACCGGCTTGAAGTGACGGTGGCCGAACATCACGGCGCCGAGCATCACGTCTTCGTTCAGCTCCTTGGCTTCCGATTCGACCATCAGCACGGCGTCGGCGGTGCCGGCGACGACCAGATCGAGCTGGGTGTCGGTCATCTCATCCAGCGTCGGGTTGAGGATGTATTCGTTGTTGGCGAAACCGACGCGGGCCGCGCCGATCGGGCCGGTGAACGGCACGCCGGACAGCGTCAGCGCGGCGGAAGAGGCCACCAGCGCCAGAATGTCCGGATCGTTTTCCATGTCGTGCGACAGCACGGTCACGATGACCTGGGTTTCGTTGCGCCAGCCGTCCACGAACAGCGGGCGGATCGGGCGGTCGATCAGGCGGGAAACCAGCGTTTCCTTTTCAGTGGGGCGGCCTTCGCGCTTGAAATAGCCGCCGGGAATGCGACCGGCCGCGTAGGCCTTTTCCTGATAATCGACGGTGAGGGGAAGAAAATCGATGCCGTCCTTGGCGGATTTGGCGGCGACAACGGTGGCCAGAACGATGGTCTCGCCGTAGGTGGCGATCACGGCGCCGTCGGCCTGACGGGCGATCTTGCCGGTCTCGAGCTTCAGGGGACGTCCACCCCAATCGATCTCAACAGTGTGAGGCTTGAACATTATCTTTGTCTTTCATGGTTCACGAAAATACGGGCGCTGTGAAAAACAAAAACCATGGCAGGATTGCAGGACGCCGGCCGCGCGTGAAGCGCTTCAGCGTCCTGCGATCCTGCCATGGTTCTTGAATTTCGAATGGCGTCCATCCCTTCGATGGTCCGGGCATTTCACCCGTTATCGCCCAGAAGCCGGATTGCTGCTGGACACGCCGTATGACCGTTGCCTGAATACCGGGCGGCCATACGAAAACGCGCGCAGATGGCTGCGCGCGTGAATTTGTTTTAGCGGCGAATGTTGTGCTTCTCGAGCAGCGACTTGTAACGCGCCTCGTCCTTCTTCTTCACGTAATCGAGAAGTGAACGGCGCGTGGACACAAGCTTGAGAAGGCCGCGGCGGGAATGGTTGTCCTTGCCGTGGGTCTTGAAATGCTCGGTGAGGTTGGCGATGCGTTCCGACAGGAACGCGACCTGAACCTCTGGCGAGCCGGTGTCGCCGGCTTTCTTGGCATTCGTCTTGATGACTTCCGCTTTGCGTTCTGCGGTAATCGACATCGTCAAACTTCCTCGTTGCGTCCGGAACTGGCAGTCAGTCCGGTCAGGTTGAACACGCGCTTGGGGATGAGTTCGCCATTGCCAAGTTCGGCGAGGGCCAGAAGCCGTCCGCCGACAGTCACATAAACTGTGCCACTTGAATGAGGCGCATCCCGTCCGCGCAACAAAACCGCCTGGCCTCTTGCAAGCCTTGCGGCATCAGCCCGTGTGACGGCCAGTGCCGGGATGTCGTCCAGCGCGGTCTCAACGGGCAAAAGCGCGTCGGCGAGGCTGCCCTCGCCAGACGCGGCTCTATCGCACAAAGCCTCCAATTCTGCCAGCGGAATCATGTCTTCTTCGGTGAACGGGCCGCATTGGGTGCGCCGGAGCGCCGAAATATGCCCGTAACAGCCGAGAATCCGGCCCATATCGCGGGCCAGCGCCCGCACATAGGTTCCCTTGCCGCATTCGGCCTCGAACACCGAATGGTCGTTATCGGATTGTTCTAAAAGGATTAATTCGTGAATTACGACCGGGCGGGGCTGCAGCGCGACCGTCTCGCCATCGCGGGCGAGGTCATAGGCCCGCTCCCCGGCGATCTTGATGGCCGAATATTGCGGCGGGGTCTGCTCAATGACGCCGGTGAATCGCGGCAGCAGCGCCCGGATCGCCTCGGCGGAGGGGCGGGCATCGCTGGTCTGGGTCACACGGCCCTCGGTGTCGTCGGTGTCCCGCTCCATGCCCCAGCTGACGGTGAAACGGTAGCGCTTGCGGCCGTCCATCACGAAGGGAACCGTCTTGGTGGCTTCGCCGAGCGCAATCGGCAATCCGCCGGACGCCAGCGGATCGAGCGTGCCGGCGTGACCTACGCGCTTGGCATTGAACAGTCGCTTCAGCACCGCGACGGCGTGAGTCGAGGTCATGCCGACCGGCTTGTCGAGAACGACCCAGCCATGGACATCGCGGCGGTTGTGTTTTTTCTGGCCGCCTTTTTGTCCTTGCGGACGTGAAGTTCGCTCGCCGTTCGGCGGAAATTTATTTTCAACGGTGCCCTGCATATCGCCGTTTGGCGTCTCGCGCGTGCCGGTCGTGCTTGTGACGATCATCAATTTTCTTCCGAATCGGGCTTGAGGTCTCTTTGAACCGCAGGTGTTCGCAATAATTTCTCGATCCGTTCCGCTTCGTCGAATCGGTCGTCGGCGCGGAAGCGAAGATCAGGTGCGAATTTCAGGTTAACGCGGTGCGCAACTTCGCCGCGCAGAAATTTTTTGTTGCGATCGAGCGCCGCGACGACGTTCTCGACGTCGTTCCCGCCGAGCGGCATCACATAGACCGTCGCGAGCTTGAGGTCCGGCGACATTTTCACTTCCGGCACGGTGATGATGTGACCGCTCAGCGTGTCGTCATGGATGCCGCCTTGCGACAGGATCTCGGAAACGGCGTGGCGCACGAGTTCGCTGACGCGCAACTGGCGCTGTGAGGCGCCGGTCGTGCCGCCGCGAGGGTCGTTGTCCTTCTTGCGCGTTGCCATGATGGTTCCTGAGAAAAAGGCTGTCATGCCCGGACTTGACCCGGGCATTCATCCAACTTTGAAAAATCCGTCATCGCTTGATGGATTGCCGGACATAGGCGAGTGAAACGCCGCCGTTCTTCAAACGGCTATGTCCGGCAATGACGAAGAGAATTCAACGCACCTTGTAAGACTTGGACTTACAGGGAGCGCTGAATGGTCTCCACGCGGTAACATTCGATCACGTCGCCGACGCGCAT
>DASWQB010000005.1:0-3738 GCA_036398335.1 Afipia sp.
CTCAGTGGATCGTCGCACCTGCGGCAGCGAGCCTGATGCGCTCGATTTCATCCTTCAAGACCAGCTTGCGGCGCTTCAATTCGATGATACGCAGATCGTCGGTGGACAAATGCGTCAGAGCATCGTGCAATTCGTTTTCGAGGTGTCGGTGTTTCCGTTCCAGTTCAACGAGATGCGCTTGAATCGCCATAAGAAGCCTCCGTGTTGGTGGACCCTTGGAATTCTATCCGGACCGTCAAGTGTACATCAGCGAAGGCGGCTGTCGACTAAAGATCGAATCGGCCAGACTCAATTTTTGCGATATCTGAAACCAAGCGTGAGGGAACCGTTGCGACATTGCTGTAAATCATAAGGTTATTGGCAGAAGCTGGCACTCGGCCCGATTTTCTGCGATGAGATGTCGCGCCGCGTTTTCGCCGGGCCGGGTAGAGACAAAGTCGTCGAGAGACATGGCAGATCAGGACAATAGCGAGTTCGGCCTTGAACTTGCGCGGCTTCAGCAGGAGCACCGCGACCTCGACGCGGCGATTGAAGCGCTGCACCATTCCCCCGCGCCAGACCTGCTCCGTTTGCAGCGGCTGAAAAAGCGCAAGCTTCAGCTGCGCGACCGGATTTCCTTCCTCGAAGACCAGATGACGCCCGACATTATCGCCTGAAAGACAAGATTTCAGAAAGACTTGGCCTTATTGACCATGACGGGATAAGTCACGGTCCACGCCTTGCCCGGCCAAAGCCGGTCTCTATAATCCGCTCTCTTTTTTGCAGCCCTGCTTTCAGAGCCATCATGAGCCCGTCCGTCGCCATTATCATGGGAAGCCAGTCCGACTGGGAGACCATGCGGCATGCCGCCGCAACGCTGACCGAACTCGGCATCGAGCATGACCAGCTGATCGTCTCGGCTCACCGCACGCCGGACCGGTTGTACGCCTTCGCCAAGGGTGCCAAAGCGGCCGGCCTGAAGGTCATCATAGCCGGCGCGGGCGGCGCGGCGCATCTGCCGGGAATGACAGCAGCCCTGACCGAGTTGCCGGTGTTCGGCGTGCCGGTCGAATCCAAGAACCTGTCCGGCGTGGATTCGCTTTATTCCATCGTGCAGATGCCCGCTGGCGTCCCGGTCGGCACACTGGCGATCGGAAAAGCCGGCGCGATCAACGCAGCGCTCCTTGCCGCGAGCGTGCTGGCGCTGAACGACACGGCATTGGCCACACGGCTTACCGCATGGCGCAAGAAACAGACCGAGGCCATCCGCGAACGGCCGGAGAACGCCTAAGTGGTCACGTTCTGACATTCGCGCCGCGATCTTTCGCAGGCACTTTTACGAATGTCAGAACCGGATCATGAGAATGATAGTTTATGAGCGGCCTTTCGTATCCGACGTTCGCTCGGAAGGCGCTGCGAAGTGAAGCGAACGTCGGATACGGACACGACGTGACATCGAAAAAGCAGGTGGCGCTGAAGCCCGGCGACACCATCGGAATTCTCGGCGGCGGACAATTGGGCCGGATGCTGGCATTGGCGGCGGCACGCCTTGGTCTCAAGGCGCAGGTGTTCTCGCCCGATCCGGATTCGCCCGCCTTCGACGTGGTGCAGAGCGCCACCTGTGCCGAATATGCCGACGTCGAGGCACTCGAACTTTTCGCCGCCGATGTCGACGTCATCACCTACGAATTCGAGAACATTCCCTCGGCCACCGCGATGATCCTCGCGGCGCGGCGGCCGGTGCTGCCGGACACCGCCGTTCTGGAAACGACGCAGGATCGCCTTGCGGAGAAAAACTTCGTCACCAAGCTCGGCATCGGCACTGCACGCTATGCCGATGTGTCGTCGGCGGAAGATCTTGCCGCAGCCATGAAAACGCTCGGCCTGCCGGCGGTCCTGAAGACGCGGCGCTTCGGTTATGACGGCAAGGGTCAGATCATCATTCACGAGGGCGACGACCCGGACGAAATCTGGGACCGGCTTGGCAGCAAATCGGCGATCCTGGAGGCATTCGTGCCGTTCGAGCGCGAAGTGTCGGTGATCGCCGCACGCGGCGCGGATGGCGACGTGGTCTGCTACGACGTCACAGAAAACGAGCACCGCGACCACATTCTGAAAACCTCGCACGCGCCCGCGGCGGTTTCCGATGCTCTGGCAGATGAGGCGCGTGATATCGCGCGTAAAATCGCGGCAGCTCTCAACTATGTCGGGGTGCTGGCAGTCGAACTGTTCGTGGTTCCCGGCGCGGGCGGCCCGACATTGCTGGTCAACGAGATCGCGCCGCGGGTGCATAATTCGGGACACTGGACGCTGGATGGCGCGTCAATCTCACAATTCGAACAGCATATCCGGGCGATTGCCGGCTGGCCGCTGGGCCGCCCGCTGCGCCATGGCCCCGTCACCATGACCAATCTGATCGGCGACGATGTTCTCGACTATGGCAAATGGCTGGCCGTGCCGGGAGCAACGGTGCATCTCTACGGCAAGGGCGCGCCCAAGCCGGGCCGCAAGATGGGTCACGTCACGGTGGTGGAAGCGAAATAGCGTGCCGGGATGGATCGCATCCCGGCACGCCAGTCTTGAGGCGAAGGATTACTTGTTGCCCGCAACAATGCCGGTCGGCTCATCGCTCAGCCAGCGATAGACCACGCCGCCAATGACGCCGCCCGCCAGCGGCGCAACCCAGAACAGCCAGAGCTGCTGCAACGCCCATCCGCCGACGAACAACGCCGGGCCGGTGCTGCGTGCCGGGTTCACGGATGTATTGGTGACCGGAATGCTGACGAGATGGATCAGCACCAGCGCCAGACAAATGGCCAGCGGCGCGAAGCCGGCCGGCGCCTTGCCGTGAGTCGCCCCCATGATGATGAACAGAAACACCGCCGTCATCACCAACTCCATGGTGAAGCCGGCAGCAAGGCTGTATCCGCCCGGCGAGTGCGCGTCATAGCCGTTGGCCGCGAAGCCCTTGGCGACATCGAAGCCCGGAGCGCCGCTGGCAATCGTATAGAGCAGCGCGGAGGCGGCGATCGCGCCGATCAGCTGCGCAATGATGTAGGGTACCACCTGCCCGGCGGGGAAACGTCCACCCGCCGCAAGCCCGACCGTGACCGCCGGATTGAGGTGGCAGCCGGACACGTGCCCGATCGCAAATGCCATCGTGACGACACTCAGGCCGAAGGCAAACGAAACGCCCAAAAGGCCGATACCCACATGTGGAAACGCGGCTGCGATGACCGCACTGCCGCAACCGGCGAATGTCAGCCAAAAGGTTCCAATCGCCTCGGCGGTGTATTTTTTTGCATTCATGTCGTGGATCCCCAATGGTACGTGATGCCGTATGCAACGGGGCCACAGAAATAGGGGTATTGGGCATAGCTCAAAGCTCCCCGAAACTGGCCCCCGCCCCCCCCGAATCCGGGGGCGATGAGGGGTTTAACCCGTGCGGAAAATAGCTGTCCACCGGTGGACATTCGCAGGCATATCTGGTACATCCGCGCCCTCGACGTAAAGGGCATGGCCTTTGGCGGCCCTTTAAGACGTCTCCGCTTTCAGATTTTGAACCGAAAAGGATGCCGCGTGCAGGTTCTCGTTCGCGATAACAATGTCGACCAGGCCCTCAAGGCGCTGAAGAAAAAGATGCAGCGCGAGGGCATTTTCCGCGAGATGAAGCTCCGCGGTCATTACGAAAAGCCGTCCGAAAAGAAGGCCCGCGAGAAGGCGGAAGCCGTCCGCCGCGCACGCAAGCTGGCGCGCAAG
>DASWQB010000006.1:0-2128 GCA_036398335.1 Afipia sp.
GCCGCGGGCTCTTCCTGAAATGAAAAGGAGAAATATTATGCTTGGAAAACGGAAACTCGGCCGCCAAGGCCTCGAAGTGTCGATGATCGGACTCGGGTGCATGGGCATGAGCCACGCCTACGGTGCGACTGACGATGATGAATCGATCGCGACCATCCACCGCGCCATCGAGCTCGGCTGCACTTTCTTCGACACTGCGGAGGCCTATGGGCCATTCAGCAACGAGGAGCTGCTTGGCCGCGCGCTGGAAGGTCGCCGCGACACGGTTACGATCGCCACGAAATTCGGCTTCCTTCTTCAGGATGGACGCCGGACCGGCACCGACAGTCGCCCCGCGCATATCCGCGAGGTCGTCGACGCCTCATTGAAGCGGCTGCGGACCGACCGTATCGATCTGATCTATCAGCACCGGGTCGACCCGAACGTTCCGATCGAGGATGTCGCCGGCACCGTGAAGGAGCTGATCGCCCAGGGTAAAGTCTTGTACTTCGGTATGTCGGAAGCTGGAGAAGATATGATCCGGCGGGCTCACGCTGTTCAACCGGTTTCGGTCCTCCAAAGCGAATATTCGATCTGGGAGCGTAATCTCGAAGACCGTATCATCCCGGTCCTTCGAGAACTCGGGATCGGGCTCGTCCCATTCAGCCCGCTCGGGCGCGGCTTTTTGACAGGGACCGCACAGCGGGCCGATCAGTATGGCGCCGGTGACTTCCGCAGCAATGGCGACCCGCGTTTCCAGGCCGAGAATTACGAGGCCAATATGAAGATCGCACGTCTCGTTCAGGACATCGCGAAAGAAGCCGGCGCTTCCGCCGCGCAGGTTGCGCTTGCCTGGGTGCTACGCGCTGGCAACGACATCGTTCCGATTCCGGGAACCAAGCGCCGCCGCTATCTGGAAGATAATCTCGCCGCGGCGGACCTCGTACTGACAGCGGATCAGGCGACACGGCTCGACGGCGTTGTCGGAGCCGGAGGTGTCTCCGGCGCGAGATACAACGACCTCGATTTGTCCATGCTCAATCGGTAACCGCAACGAAGACGAGGATCAGACCATGGCCGAACTGAAAAAAGACGCGGCATCGCAGCCGCGTCTTTTCCTGAACGACAGAAAATCAATCCCGCAAATCGGACTTGGTGTTTGGCAGACGCCGCCAGACGTCGCTGGCCTTGCGGTGGAAACGGCCATTCGCGCCGGCTACCGGCACATAGACACGGCCGCGATTTATGGGAACGAGGCCGAGGTCGGGGAGGGCATCCGCGCGGCGAATATTGGTCGCGAAAACCTCTTCATTACCACGAAACTCTGGAATGAGGATCAAGGGTACGATGCGACGCTTCGGGCGTTCGAGAAAAGCCTTGATCGTCTTGGTCTGGACTATGTCGATCTTTACCTGATCCACTGGCCATCGCCGCAGCGTGGGCTCTACGTCGACACCTGGAAAGCCTTCGTCCGATTGAGGGAGCAGGGACTGGTCAGGTCGATCGGAGTTTCGAATTTCGAGCCTGAACATCTCAACAAGATCATTTCCGCGACGGGCATTACACCGGTTCTCAACCAGATCGAGTTGCATCCCCGGTTCCAGCAGCGAAAGCTTCGCGATGTTCACGAAAGGCTCGGTATCGCGACGCAGTCATGGAGCCCGCTCGGGCAAGGCACGCTGCTCAGCCATCCGACGATCAACGCGATCGCCGCGAAGCATGGCAGAACGCCCGCACAGATCATTATTCGATGGCATATCGACAACGGGCTCATAGTCATTCCGAAGTCGGTGACGCCGGTGCGCATTGTTGAAAATTTTGACGTATTCAGCTTTGGTTTGGATGACGCTGACCTGGCGGCGATCGCCAAGTTGAATGCCAGCGATGGTCGAATCGGTCCGCACCCGCTTGAGGCGCGCTTCTGAGGCGTTACGCGCCTGCGATCCGCGCGGCGGCGCTCCACACGGTGGTACTGATTCTTGTCCTTGGTGCAGTTCGGGAAGAAAAGACGTTCGGCATGGCATACACGAAGCCTGCAAAGACGCGTAAAGACCATACGAGAAGAAATAGCGGAGCGCGAATGGCTCTGTCGATCCGACCGGGTGTGGGCATGCTCCAATCTTGAACGGGGCGGATAGTCTCTCAAATT
>DASWQB010000007.1:0-10628 GCA_036398335.1 Afipia sp.
GCGTGGATAGCCGTCAGGGGCCGTTGGGGCCGGCATCCGTGCCGCGTTTGAGCAGTTCGACGGTGCGCACTGCGCTCAAATCGTTGAGCCTGTCCTTGAAAGCGGCGATGTCCTGCGACGACACTTTCACGAGGAGCACCAGAACATCCTCGCTGCCGTCATCGTTTCGCCGCTCGACGACGAATCTTTTGATCTGCCCGATCCGGATATCGAGCGTTTGGCGCAGGTTTTCCGGCGTCAGCGCACCCTGATCGGCCGCGACGCGGAACTGGCAGGTCTGGTTACGTGCGCGATAGGCTTCTTCCAGCGGTTTGACGCCGGCGAGGATGATCAGAATCACGATGGTGGAGGCGATGCCCGCGAAATAAAGCCCGCCGCCGATGGCGAGGCCTATCGCCGCCACCGTCCAGATGCTCGCGGCGGTGGTAAGCCCCTTGACAATCTCGCCGCGCGCCAGGATCGAGCCTGCACCGAGAAATCCGATGCCGGAGACCACCTGCGCGGCAACACGCGAAGGATCGAGCACGGTGTTGGCTTGGCCCAGCACATCGGCGAAACCGAACGCGGAGACGATCATGATGAGGCAGGAGCCGACGCAAACCAGCATGTGCGTGCGGATTCCCGCCGCCCAGAGCAGGCGCTCGCGTTCAAAACCGATCAAACTGCCGAGTGCCGCGGCTGCGATCAGCCGCAGCAGGATTTCAGTGTTGGCGATCATCGCGTCCCTTGCATCAGTCGAGGGTCAAACGCAGCATTAAAGCGGTGTCGGTTTTCAAGCACAACAACGGATTGGCAAAGGCGAAGATGACTCACATATAGAGAGAGTGATAAATTCCGTGGAACCCCCATTGTGCGGTGCGACTGGCCTATCAGCCGGGCTTATCGTCCGCGAGGAGACACCATCTTGAGCGTTACGAAACAGCAGGTCATCGACAGTCTCGCGAAAATTCCGACCCCGCGCGGCGTGCCGCTCAGCGTCGCCAAGGTACTCTCCGAGATCACCGCGAATGACGGCAAGGTGTTTTTCTCGATCAATGTCGATGCGTCTGAAGCCCGTGTCTGGGAAGACATCCGGGCGCGGGCCGAGGACGCCGTGCGTGCCATTCCGGGAGTAACCACGGTGATGGTGGCTCTGACGGCCGAACGCAAGCCCGGCACGGCTGCGGCCTCCGTGCCGCATCAACACAACCGTGACCACGGCCATTCGCATTCGCATGGGTCTGGCGTGAAACCGGTCGCCTCGCATCAGCCTCAAGCTGTCCCGGGCGACTCGCCGATGGGCAAGCAGGCGGCGATTCCTGGCATCACGGCGATCATCGCGGTGGCTTCTGGTAAGGGCGGTGTCGGCAAATCCACCACGGCGATCAACATCGCTCTCGGCCTGCGGGATCTCGGCTTGCGGGTCGGCCTGCTTGACGCCGATATCTACGGCCCGTCGATTCCGCGCCTGACCGGCATTAATCAGAAGCCGACGGTCGATGACGACAAGAAGATGATTCCGATCCAGCGGTTCGGCATGCCGCTGATGTCGATCGGGTTTCTGGTCGGCGAGGAAACGCCGATGGTTTGGCGCGGCCCGATGGTGATGTCAGCGATTCGCCAGATGCTGTGGGACGTGGCGTGGGGCACGCTCGACGTCCTGATCGTGGACATGCCGCCGGGCACCGGCGATGCGCAGCTCACGCTCGCCCAGCAGGTTCCGCTAAAAGGCGCGGTTATCGTCTCGACCCCGCAGGATCTTGCCTTGATCGACGCGCGGCGTGGCATCGCGATGTTCGCCAAGGTGAACGTGCCGACGCTCGGCATCGTCGAGAACATGAGCTATTTCCAGTGTCCGCAATGTGGCACGCGGTCGGACATTTTCGGCCATGGTGGCGCGCGTCACGAGGCGGAGCGGTTGAAGGTGCCGTTCCTTGGAGAGGTGCCGCTGCATATGTCGATCCGCGCCAATTCCGATGCTGGAACGCCGGTGGTGGAAAGCGAGCCGAATGGCGAGCACGCGGCCATCTATCGCGCGATCGGCGAGCGGATCAAAGACAGCCTTGTCAGCAGGCCGTCCGCCGCCTGAGACCTGCGCCATTTGGCTGGTACGCGGTGCCAGATTTTCCTTATGCGACTATGGTTTAGGCCGAATTCCTGCGTTTTGGCTTGGAAAGTTCCAGGTTACGACGCACTCTGCGGCCCATAAAAAACGCAACTGTGAGGAGATGCCTTTCATGAAACGTCGTGATTTTCTTAAAGTGTCAGCAGCGGGAGCGGCGGCGACCGCCGTCGCGTCACCGGCCATTGCCCAGTCGATGCCGGAGATCAAATGGCGTCTGACGTCCAGCTTCCCGAAGTCGCTCGACACCATCTACGGCTCGGCCGAATTCATGGCCAAGCAAGTCGCCGAGATGACCGACAACAAATTCCAGATTCAGGTGTTCGCGGCGGGTGAAGTCGTCCCCGGGTTGCAGGCGCTCGATGCGACATCGAATGGCACGGTTGAGATGTGCCATACCGCGACGTATTACTATGTCGGCAAGGATCCGACTTTCGCGATCTACGCGACCGTTCCGTTCGGCCTCAATGCGCGCATGCAGAATGCGTGGTGGTATCAGGGCGGCGGCGAGCAGCTCGGCAACGAGTTCTTCAAGAAATACGGCGTGATCGGCCATCCCTGCGGCAACACCGGCACCCAGATGGGCGGCTGGTTTCGCAAGGAGATCAAGACGGTCGCCGACCTTAACGGCATCAAGATGCGCATCGGCGGCATCGCCGGTCAGGTTCTCGCCAAGCTCGGCGTTGTGCCGCAGCAGCTCGCCGGTGGCGACATCTATCCGGCGCTGGAAAAGGGCACGATCGACGCTGCCGAATGGATCGGCCCGTATGACGACGAGAAGCTCGGCTTCAACAAAGTCGCGCCGTATTACTACTATCCCGGTTTCTGGGAAGGCGGCCTCATGGTCCACTCCCTGACCAATCTGGAGAAATGGAATTCGCTGCCGAAGGCCTACCAGACCGTGCTGGCCAATGCGAATGCCAACGCCAACTCGTATATGCAGGCGCGCTACGATCTGCAAAATCCAGGCGCGCTCAAGCGTCTGGTTGCAGGCGGCACGCAGCTTCGGCCGTTCAGCAACGAAGTTCTCGACGCCAGCCTGAAGGCCACCAACGAATTGTGGGCTGAAATCTCGGCGAAGAATCCGGACTTCAAGAAGGGCATCGAGGCCATGCAGGCGTTCCGCGGCGACGCGTATCTGTGGTGGCAGGTTGCCGAATACACCTTCGACAGCTTCCAGATCCGTTCGCGTACCCGCGGCTGATCGCGAAATTCCGTCGAGTCGAATCGGAATAATCGAGACCCGGTCCTGCAAAGGGCCGGGTCTCTTGCTATTTCGAGGGTCTCCGGCATGCTAGCGGTTCGATTTTAACATTCGCATCCCTTTTCAACGGGCATTCCAGCGAATGTAAAATCAAAGAACCACTAGTAAATATAAATTCTGGTGGAGCTTTGGATTTGACATTCGCTTTGAGAACTCGCTGCCCGGTTGGTAGCGAATGTCAAATCCGCTCCACCAGGCACAGCCGGATCATAAAAAACCGGCATGGAGGAGACGCCTTTATGAAACGTCGTGATTTTTTGAAAGTCTCGGCGGCTGGAGCAGCCGCAACCGCTGTGGCTTCGCCGGCCATTGCCCAGTCGATGCCAGACATCAAATGGCGTCTGACATCCAGTTTTCCTAAATCGCTCGACACCATTTATGGCGCGGCCGAATTCATGGCCAAGCAGGTTGCCGAGATGACCGACAATAAATTTCAGATCGATGTGTTTGCGGCCGGCGAGCTCGTTCCGGGTCTGCAGGCGTTCGACGCCGCGTCGAACGGGACGGTCGAGATGTGCCACACGGTTTCTTATTATTACGTGGGCAAGGACCCGACCTTCGCCATCTATTCGTCGGTGCCCTTCGGACTCAATGCGCGCATGCAGAATGCATGGTGGTATCAGGGCGGCGGCGAACAGCTCGGTAATACGTTTTTCAAGAAATACGGGGTGATCGGGCATCCGTGCGGCAACACCAACACCCAGATGGGCGGCTGGTTTCGCAAGGAGATCAAAACTGTCGCCGATCTGACGGGCTTGAAAATGCGCATCGGCGGCATCGCCGGGCAAGTGCTTGCGAAGGTGGGGGTGGTGCCGCAGCAGCTTGCCGGCGGAGACATTTATCCGGCGCTGGAAAAAGGCACGATCGACGCCGCCGAATGGGTCGGGCCCTATGATGACGAGAAGCTCGGTTTCAACAAGGTCGCGCCATTCTATTATTATCCGGGTTTCTGGGAGGGTGGTCCGACCATCCACGCCTTCACGAATCTTCAAAAATGGGAATCGCTGCCGAAGACCTATCAGGCGATTCTCGCCAATGCGACGGCAAACGCCAATATCTACATGGCGGCGCGCTATGACGTGCAAAATCCGCCTGCGCTCAAGCGTCTCGTGGCCAGTGGCGTGCAGCTGCGCCCATTCAGCAACGAAATTCTTGAAGCGAGCCTCAAGGCCACCAACGAATTGTGGGCTGAAATCTCCGCGAAGAATCCGGACTTCAAGAAAGGCGTCGAAGCGATGCAGGCGTTTCGCGGTGATGGTTATTTGTGGTGGCAGGTTGCCGAATACACTTTCGACAGTTTCCAGATTCGCTCGCGCACACGCGGCTGATATTCGCGCATGCGATAAACCCGGCCTTCTTGCGAAGGCCGGGTTTCTCATTTCGCGCGTGAATGTAGCGGGCCGCTATTTCGTACTGGGCGGCCCGAGATCGAGTGCCGGCATTTCAATCTGCGGAATCTCGATTTTCACGTTGGTCGAATCGACCTTGGTCGTATCGATCCAGTAGGTCACCGCGCCCGGCCAGTAGATCACGATCACCACGAGGATGACCTGCATGAACACCCACGGCATCGCGCCCCAATAGATATCGGAGCTTTTCACCTCCGGCGGAGCAATGCCCCGCAGATAGAATAGCGCAAAGCCGAACGGCGGATGCATGAACGAGGTTTGCATGTTCACGCAGAGCAGCACGCCGAACCACACCAGATCGATTCCGAGTTTGCTTGCGACCGGTGCGAGCAGCGGAATGATGATGAAGGCGATCTCGAAGAAATCGAGGAAGAAGGCGAGGAAGAACACGAAGATGTTGACGAAGATCAGGAATCCGATCACGCCGCCCGGCAGGCCCGTGAGCAGATGCTCGATCCAGCGCGCGCCATCCATGCCCTGGAACACCAGGCTGAAGCACGTCGAACCAATCAGGATGAAAACCACCATCGCGGTGAGACGCATGGTCGAGGTCATCGCCTGTTCGACCAGCGGCCAGGTCAGGCGACGATGCATCGCGGCGAGCGCGATGGCGCCGACCGCGCCCATCGCGCCGGCTTCGGTAGGGGTTGCAAGGCCAAGGCCAATGGTGCCGAGCACGAGGAATATCAGGACGATGGAGGGGATCATGCCCCACAGCACGCGGCTGATCAGCTTCCAGCCCATCTCCCCGCGCGCCGATTCAGGCAGCGGCGGCATTTTGTGCGGCTGCATGATCGACAGGAAAACGATGTAGAGCAGGAAAATCACGACCTGCAAAATCGAGGGCCCGATCGCGCCGAGATACATGTCGCCGACCGAGCGGCCGAGCTGGTCGGCCAAAACGATCAGCACCAGCGATGGTGGGATCAACTGCGTGATGGTGCCGGACGCGGCGATAACGCCGGTCGCAAGACGCATGTCATAGCCGTAGCGCATCATGATCGGCAGCGAGATCACGCCCATGGCGATGACGGATGCGGCGACCGTGCCGGTGATGGCGCCGAGAATGGCGCCGACGATGATGACCGCGTAAGCGAGACCGCCGGGAATTTTTCCAAACAATTGCCCGGTGCCTTCGAGCAGATCCTCAGCCAGGCCGCAGCGTTCGAGGATCGCGCCCATGAAGGTGAAGAAGGGGATCGAGAGAAGCAGGTCGTTGGAGATGATGCCGTAGAACCGGAACGGCAGCGCCTGCAAGAACACGGGGTCGAAATGGCCTGTCTCGATGCCGACTACGCCGAAGAACAGTCCCACCGCGGCCAGTGAGAACGCCACTGGAAACCCGATCAACATGAAGATGATCATGGTTCCGAACATCAGCGGAGGCATTACGCCGTGCGAAAACATGAATGATGTGATCCTGAATGAGATGAAAAAGGATTATTGCAGCGGGGCTTCGTAGTGGGTGTCGAGGCGCAACTTGCCGGAGAGCGCGGCGATGCGCTTCGCAAGTTCGGCGATGCCTTGAATGAACAGAAGAAAAAATCCCGCCGGCAGAAGTGCCTTCGCGGGCCACAGGATCAGGCCGCCGGCGTTCATCGACACTTCCTGCGAGCGAAACGAATTGTAGAAAAACGGCCAGGTCAGATAGGTGAGATAGGCCATCACGGGCAGCAGGAAAAACGTGAAACCGACAATGTCGATCCACAGCCGCGTTTTATCGGATACGTTGGAATAGAGCAGGTCGACGCGGACGTGCTCGTTGAGGCGCAGCGTCTGCGCCGCGCCGAGCAGGACGATACCGCCGAACATGTACCACTGAATTTCAAGCAGGCCGTTCGAGCTGTAGCTGATGAGATAGCGCACGATCGCGTTGCCCGCGCTGATCAGGCAGGCCAGCAGCACCAGCCATTTGGCGATTGTGCCGGCGACATCGCTGATGCCGTCGATGATCCGAGTTAATTTAAGGAAATCCACGTCCGTCCCCCGAATGATTCCGGCTGTCGCTTCTGAAACCTCTTGGCCAGAGGAACGGCGACGTTATCGGTCTCATCAACCCTTACAGAAAAACACCATTTCAGCGCCCAAAGCCGCCGTCAATTGGAAGTTTGAGGACTTTGGTCGAAGACGCAAACCCGCCGCTGAATATATCAGCCGCCGGTCACGCTCATGTGGCGGCCGACGCTCGGCCGGTTGTGGCGGCGATCGATGATGAAGTCGTGGCCCTTGGGCTTGAGCGTGATGGCACGGTCGATCGCGGCGGCGAGCAGTTCGTTGTCTGCGGAGGCGCGCAGCGGTTTGCGCAAATCGGCGGCGTCCTCGTGGCCAAGGCAAGTGTGTAGCGTGCCGGTGCAGGTAATGCGCACGCGGTTGCACGATTCGCAGAAATTGTGGGTCATCGGCGTAATCAGGCCGAGCTTGCCGCCGGTCTCGCCGACACGGACATAGCGTGCCGGACCGCCGCTGTTCTCGTCGAGATCGGTGAGGGTGTATTTTGCTGCAAGACGCGCGCGCATCATCGACAGCGGCACATATTGGTCGATGCGTCCGCCCGCGATGTCCCCCATCGGCATGACCTCGATCAAGGTCAGGTCCATGCCCTTGCCGTGCGCCCATTCCATCAACGAGGGAATTTCGTCTTCATTGATGTTCTTCAGTGCGACCGCGTTGATCTTCACCTTAATGCCGGCCTCGCGCGCGGCTTCGATGCCTGCAAGCACCTTCGACAGGTCGCCCCAGCGCGTGATACTGCGGAATTTATCGGGATCGAGCGTATCCAGCGAGACGTTGATGCGCTTGACGCCGCATTCTGCGAGCTGGCCCGCGAAATTCGCGAGCTGCGATCCATTGGTCGTCAACGTCAGTTCGTCGAGCGCGCCGGTCTTGAGATGGCGCGACAATGAACGGAACAGCGAAATGACGTTCCGGCGCACCAGCGGTTCGCCGCCGGTCAGCCGCAGCTTGCGTACGCCTTTGGCGACGAACGCCGAGCACAGCCGGTCGAGTTCTTCCAGCGTGAGCAAATCGGCCTTGGGCAGGAACGTCATGTCCTCGGACATGCAATAGAAGCAGCGCAGATCGCATCGGTCGGTCACCGACACGCGCAAATAGCTGATGGTCCGCCCGAAGGGGTCGGTCATCGCCGGAGCCTTGATCATCGGGAAGGTCGAATGGGTGTTCATGCACAAAACCCGAAAGACGGCCCCACGCCTGGGTGCCGTTCAGCTTTATGTAAGCATTCGAAAAGCCCGGCACAACGCAATTGTGACGAGAAGCCCGTTATTGCGCAGCTGCTGGCGGCGGGAAGGGTGAGGAATCGTCACCCGCGGCAGCAGGCGCGGCGGCCTTTGGCTTTGCAGCACGCCTCTTTGTGGCAGCGGGTCTCCTGGCCGGTGTCGTCGGCTGCAATTCAGCAACGGCTGGGTTGGGATCGAGAACCGGGGGCGAGCCCATTTGAGTCGTGACGGTCACGGGTACGGTGGCAGACTGAAATTTGTTCAGCGCGTAGGTTACCGTGAAATTCTCGGAAGCCGCCACCGAGACGGAACACGGCGTTTTACAGCTTGGCCCGAGCGAAGTCGTCGCAGTTGCTCCGGGCGGTGTGGACTCAAGCTGAAGCGCCACCTCGACTGGCTTGGACTTGAAGAAATCCATTGATGGCGTCGATGTAGAGGAGCACCCGGCAAGCATAACGCCTGCGGTAACGAACACAAAAAAACGCATGACCAACCCGTCGTTTGATGCGGGATAAACCCGCATTAATCCTCGTAGCCCCCGAATCGGACCATACGGGCCGCGTTAAACTGACGCAACCGCAGGACAGTGTTTCTTAACAAAAGGTTAACGCGTCCGCGAGGCGACCTGCGGATTTTATTGTTAAAGATCAAGTGATTAAAGAGGGGGTCTCATGGCCATGATCTGGTCGATCGCGCCCATCAGCTCCCGCATATGCGAAATCATCGCATCAGGCCCGAGTTCGGCGATCGATACCGGCGTGTAACCGAAATCCACCCCGATCACCGGAATTCCTGCACGCCGGGCAACGCCGATGTCGGGACCGGAATCGCCGATCATGATCGACGAGGACAGCTCGCCGCCGGCGCGCGCGATGGTTTGTTTGAGGATCACCGGGTCGGGTTTCTGCACGCCAAAGGTGTCGGCACCGCAGATCGCAGCGAAACGTGAACTCAGATCCAGCCTGTCGAGCAGCCGTCTCGACAGCCATTCGAGCTTATTGGTGCAAACCGCGAATTTGAAGTTGCGCGCGGACAACTGGTCGAGCGCTGCCTCGACGCCATCGAAGGGGCGGGTTTCATCGGCGATGTGCTCGGCATAGTAAGCGATGAAATCATCGGTGAGCTGCGAGACTCGCTCGGGTGTTGCGGTGCGGCCCTCAAGCTCAAGGCCGCGTTCGATCAGCGCGCGGGCACCCGCGCCGACCAGTTTCCGCGCCGATTGAACAGGGACCGGCGGCAGGCCTTCGCGACCGAGAACGAAATTGAGCGCGCCGATCAGGTCGGGGGCGCTATCGACCAGCGTGCCATCGAGATCGAAGACAATGAGGGGGGCTGTTGTCATATCTGTTCGCTATCGTGCGCCGTGAGGCGATGCAAGAGGCGCTGCCAGAAATCCTGAAAACCCCCTTTTACGTCCTATTCCTCAGCCCCGATCAACGCTAGATATGCCCCCGCCGCACGATCTGCCGCGGCGGATCGAAAGTCTCCAATGTCTATGGACCAGTTGAAACGACAGGCGGCCGCCAGCGCGGTGGAATACGTCGAAGACGGCATGAAGCTCGGGCTCGGCACTGGCTCGACCGCAAAGCATTTCGTTGAGCTGCTCGGCGAGCGCGTTCGTGCGGGCTTGAAAATTGTCGGCGTGCCGACATCGGAAGCGACGCGCGCGGATGCGCAGCGTTGCGGCGTTCCGCTAACGACGCTGGACGAGATCGACCATCTCGATCTGACGGTGGATGGCGCCGACGAGATCGACGTCCATCTCGATGTCATCAAAGGCGGCGGGGGTGCGTTGCTCCGCGAGAAGATCGTCGCCGCTGCCTCCTCGCGGATGGTGGTGATTGCCGATGACAGCAAATGGGTCGAGACGCTGGGGCGCTTTCCGCTGCCGATCGAGGTCGTCCCGTTCGGCCTTGGCGCAACGCGTTGCGCTATCGAAGCCTGTTTCAAAGCGGCTGGTGTGTCGGGTGAAATAACCGTCCGCAAGGGCGGTGACGGCCATGCTTTCGTCACCGATGGCGGCCACTGGATCATGGATGCCCATCTGGGGCGTATTCCCGATGCGTCTCGCCTGGCGGCGCTGTTGAATACGATCCCGGGCGTGATGGAGCACGGGCTGTTTATCGGGCTTGCAAGGACTGCGATCCTCGCGGGCCCCAAGGGAATTCGTGTCGTTGATCGGCCTTAAGCGCCGTATTTTAAGGAGAAAGAAATGAAGCGACTTGTGAGTTCGATTTTGATCGCTGGCTTTGCCGCCATGATGCTGGCAATCGTGCCGGCGCGGGCGCAGACAACGCCGACGCCTGCCGCGATCGGCTACGCCAAGGAAATTCTTGCCATCAAGAATGTCAGCACAATCTACAAAGACGCCGTCCCCAATCTGGTCGAACGGGTCAAGCTTGTGCTTGTGCAGAACAATCTGAATTATCAGAAAGACCTGAACGAAGTCTCGCTCAAGGTGGCCAAGGATCTTGCCGGACGTGAGGAAGAGATGGGTGGAGAGCTCGCGAAAATTTACGCATCGCAGTTCACCGAACAGGAATTGAAGGACTTGCTTGCCTTCTACAAGTCGCCCCTCGGTGCGAAATCGCTCACGCAGGAGCCGTTGGTTTTTCAAG
>DASWQB010000008.1:0-11699 GCA_036398335.1 Afipia sp.
GACTGCATTTATCCTGCTATCCGGTGGCGCCCGCGCCCAGAGCGCCACCGACCAGCAGGCGCTGTTTCAGCGCATGGTGAAGCAGCCGACCAACCACGAAATCACCTTCGAATACGCTAGGATTGCGACCGCTCGCGGCGACTACGAGGCGGCGATCGGCGCGCTGGAACGGCTGCTGTTTTACAATCCGCGCCTGACGCAAGTGAAATACGAACTTGGCGCTTTGTATTTCCGCCTCGGCTCCTATGAGATGGCGAAGCGCTACTTCAAGGAAGCGCTGGCGAGCCCCGATCTTGCGCCGGAAACGCGCGCGCGGATCGAGGCCTATCTGCCCGATGCCAACAAGCAGCTTCAGAACAGCCGGTTTTCCGGTTTCGCGCAAACCGGCATCCGCACGCAAACCAACGCCAACTATGCTCCGGCCAGCGGCGCTATCCTGTTCAACGGAAATCCGCTGACCCTTTTGCCCAACGCACAAAAGAAAAGCGACGTCAATTGGTTCGGCCTTGCAGGTCTGAGCCATGATTACGATCTTAATGTTCAGCGCGGCGACGTCCTTGAGACGCGCTTTGTCGGCTACATGACCGAGCAGAGCCGTTTCAGCCAGCTCAATGTCGGCCTGTTCGACGCGAGTATCGGTCCGCGCCTGTCGCTGTCGGAAATCTGGCAGGGTGCGACGATCAAGCCCTATGTGATCGGCGGCAACACCTGGCTCGACAACAAATCCTATCTGTCGTCGGTCGGTGCCGGTGTGGATTTGAAATTGCCGTTTGGCAATCGCTTCACGCTCGGACCGGGCTTCGAATGGCGCAACAACGACTTCAATATCGGTAACGTCAATCCGGTGTCGCCGTTCAACAGCGGAAATTCCTATACCGCCTCGCTCGGCGGCACATGGCAGGCGACGCAGACTGTCCGCCTCGACACGCGCGGCTTCTACAGGCATGGCGACGCACAGTTTAACTTCAATACTTATGAGCAATGGGCTGCCGAAGTGGCGTTGACATACGAATATGCGCCGCCCTTCACCGGCATCGTGCGCAACTGGAGCGTCGCGCCGTTCGTCAGGCTGCTCGACACCAAATTCGGAGCGCCAAATCCGTTCATCGATCCTTTGACCACGCAGCACGATACAACGTGGAGCACAGGCGCGATCTTCAATTTTCCGATCACAGGCTGGTTCGGCGTTTCAGCCGCCATTCAGTACGACCATACCGATTCGACGATTCAGAATTATCGTCTGAATAATTTTTCGGTCATGGTCGGACCGACGGCACGGTTCTGAGGGAGAGGCAGCATGCAAAGCATTCGGTCCTGCCTTCTCGCATCGCTGACGATCCTGCTCGTCAGCGCCGCTGCGACCTGTGCTGATGCGCAGAATGCAGGCCGCGTTGGAGCGGTGAATCCGGACGCCAAAGGCACGCCGCCGGGCGGTGCGTCGCGGACGCTCGCGATCGGCGGCAACGTCGTCTACAAGGAAAAAATCCAGACCTCGGCGCAAGGCTCGACGCAGATCATTTTCCCCGACACCTCGACGCTTAACGTCGGCCGCAATAGCAGCATCACGATCGACGAATATGTCTACGACCCCAATGCCGGCACCGGCAAGATGGTCGCATCTGTCAGCAAAGGCGTGCTGCGTTTCGTCGGAGGGCAGATCAGCCATACAACTGGCGTGACGATCAACACGCCGACGTCGACGCTGGGGATCCGCGGCGGCGCCGTGACCATCATGTATCCGATCCCGCCGGGTTTCGGGGCTGGCGATCCAAATCTTGCCAATGCTAAGGGTGAACTCGTGATCGGCCACATCGGCGTGACGGTCATTTCGAACAATACCGGCTCGGTCACCTTGCAGCCGGGCTTTGCGACTTTCGTTACCGGCCCGAACGATCCGATCCCGCCGCCATTTCGCATTAGCGATTTGACGCTGGCGCAGATCATGGCCTTGCTTACCAGCAAGCCGGGTCAGAGCGGCGGTGCCATTGATCTGCCGACCGACCAGATGGCGACGCGGCAAGGATATGGCGGCACCATCTTGCCGCACGCAAACAATCCGCCTGGCACCGATCCGCTCGGATATTTCTCGATCTTCAATGCGGGTGACACTGTTGCGAAGAACAAGTCGCAGACCGACCAGACCGGCCTGACGGTCCCCCCGCCGGAGCCGCCACCTCCGCCGCCGCCGCCGACGACGATGCCCACGAATCCCGGCGGCGGCCCCTACACACACCTGTCGAATTAGTCACGCAAACCTTGATGTTGATGGCGGACTGCTTGGGCAGGATAATCTCCATCCCGCAGTTCCGATCGGTGCGCAGGTGAGCAGTATCTACGACATCGCTATCATCGGCGGCGGCGTGAACGGTTGCGGAATCGCGCGCGATGCCGCGGGTCGCGGCCACTCCGTTTTTCTGTGCGAGATGAACGATCTGGCCAGCGGCACCTCGTCATGGTCGAGCAAGCTGATCCATGGCGGGCTTCGCTATCTTGAATTCTATGAATTCCGCCTGGTGCGCGAAGCGCTGATCGAGCGCGAAGTGCTTTGGGGCATCGCGCCGCACATCATCCACCCGCAACGTTTCGTGCTGCCGCATCACAGCGGACTGCGGCCTGCGTGGCTGCTGCGGCTCGGTCTGTTCATTTACGATCATCTCGGCGGGCGTCACCTTTTGCCGCCGACACGCACGTTGAATCTCGCCACCGACGCGACCGGCCAGCCGCTCAAGGCCGGTCGCTTCACGAGCGGTTTTGAGTATTCCGACTGCACCGTCGATGACACGCGCCTCGTGGTGCTCAATGCCGTCGATGCGGCCAGGCGTGGGGCGGTCATCAAAACACGAACGCGCGCGGCAAAAATGGAGCATCGCGGCGGCGTCTGGCACGTCCTGCTCGAAGACAGCGTGAACGGTGCGCAAAGCGAGATTGCGGCGCGCGTGCTGGTCAATGCCGGAGGGCCGTGGGTCGAAAATATTCTGGTCCAGCGCGCCGATATTCATTCACGGGACAAGGTAAGGCTAGTGCAGGGCTCGCATATCGTGGTGCGCAAGCTTTACGATCATGACCGCGCCTATACGTTTCAGAATGCTGATGGTCGGGTGATCTTCGTCATTCCCTATCAAGGGGACTTCACGCTGATCGGCACCACAGATCGCGATTATGACGGCGACCCGGCGCATGTCGTTGCGACAGAGGAAGAGATTTCCTATCTGTGCGCATCGGTCAGCGACTATCTGGTAAAACCAGTGACGCCGCGGGATGTGGTGTGGAACTACTCCGGCGTTCGCCCGCTTTATGACGACGGCGCCAGCGAAGCCCGTGCTGCGACGCGTGATTATGTATTCGAGCTCGACACGCCGGATGGCGCACCAATTCTGTCGGTGTTCGGCGGCAAGATCACGACCTATCGTCGGCTTGCCGAACATGCGCTTGAAAAGTTGTCGCCGTGGTTGAAGGACATAAATGCGACCGAGGGCTGGACGGGGAAAGCGCCGCTGCCCGGCGGCGACTTTTCCGTTACGGGAATTTCCGATCTGGTCGCGCACTTGCGCCGCGAATATCCGTTTCTGCCGCAGGCCCATGCGGAGCGACTGGCACGGGCCTATGGAACGCGGGCGCGGGAAATGTTGTCCGGCGCAAGGTTATTGGCTGATCTTGGCCGTGATTTCGGTGCAACCCTGACCGAGCGTGAGGTGAGGTATCTTGCCGCCGAAGAGTTCGCGCGGACAGCGGAAGATGTTGTATGGCGACGCTCCAAACTGGGGCTGCGTCTTTCGAAAGCCGAGATCGCGGCTCTGGATGATTGGATGAAAGCCAACGTCACGATGGAAACAGACAGCGCGTCCGGTTCTTGACCCAGCTATAGGATTTAGGAGCGATTTATGGCGGAGAAGAGCGGAATGATACAGAGAGTGTTCGGGCCGACCCGGCGCGAGACATCGGTGATCGGGCAGGGCACCTGGTACATTGACCGCGGTGACCGTGCAGCCGCTACAGCTGCGTTACGGCGTGGCCTTGATCTCGGCATGACCCATATCGACACGGCTGAAATGTATGACGATGCCGAACTGGTCGTGGCAGACGCCATCGCGGGCCGTCGCGACGAGGTGTTTCTAGTCTCGAAAGTGCTGCCGAGCAATGCCTCGCGCACCGGGACCATCAAGGCGTGCGAACGCTCCTTGCAACGAATGAAGACAGACCGGCTCGACTGTTATCTGCTGCACTGGCGCGGATCGTATCCGCTGGAAGACACGGTGGCGGCTTTCGATCAGTTGATTGAAGCAGGAAAAATTCTGTCATGGGGCGTGAGCAATTTCGATGCGTCCGATCTGGCGGAAATTCTCGATGTCTCGGGCGAGGGCCGGATTGCCTGCAATCAGGTGCTGTATCATCTAGGTGAGCGCGCTATCGAGCACTCGGTTATTCCGTGGTGCGAGGCGCACGGCGTCGCGGTGACGGCTTACTCGCCGTTCGGGCACGACGATTTTCCAAATCCAAAATCGGAGGCAGGTAAATTGCTGCAACAGATTGCAGAATCGCACGGCGCGACGCCGCGTCAGGTGGCGCTGGCATTTCTTACACGGAGGCCATCGGTGTTTGCGATTCCGAAGGCGTCGAGCGCCGCGCATGCGGAACAGAACGCCAAAGCCGGTTCGCTGACCCTCGGCAAGAGTGACATCGCCGCGCTCGACACGGCTTTTCCGCTCGGCCGCGAGCCGCGTCACCTGCCGATGATTTGAATCTTTTGCGCCATTGGGAGCGAAGCGAAGCAATCCAGACGATTTTGCCGTAAATTCAAAAGATGGATTGCTTCGTTGCTGGCGCCCCCCGCAATGACGGTTTAATTTTATTTCACCGCAGTTTCAATAATGCGGCGGCGGTTCATTCCCCGGCGAAGCTGCGAGGTTGTTCTCAGCCGCCGCAAGCCGGTCACTCAGGCGGGCGATCTCGCGTTTCAGCGCGTCGATCTGCTCCCACTGCGCGGTCAGCGCCTGATTGAGCGTTTCGATCGTCTCGTCCTGATAGGTGACGCGCATCTCCATGGCGTCGAGGCGCGCGCCCGGCGACGGATCGCGTGAGGCGGGATCACTCATCGGACTCTTCGCTGACAAGTTGCCGGTCGCTGATCGGGCGTTCGGTCAATCCGTGTCCAAGCGCAATGCGTTGATCGAACACGAAGCATTCGCCGTGCCAGCGGCTTTGACCTTCGGGAATGACTTCAAGATATTTCAGAATGCCGCCCTTGAGGTGATAGACCTCCTTGAATCCGCGGGAGAGCAGATACGAGCTGGCCTTCTCGCAGCGGATGCCGCCTGTGCAGAACATCGCCACTTTGGTGTCGCGTGCGGGATCGAGTTCGCGGTCGGCGTAATCCTTGAACTGGCTGAAACTGACGAGCTTCGGATCAATGGCCCCCTCGAACGTGCCCATCTCGACCTCGAACTGGTTGCGCGTATCGATCAACACCATACCAGGTTGCTCGATCAGTGCGTTCCAGTCCTGCGCGTCGACGTAGGTGCCGACCTTTTCGGTCGGATCGGTTTCCTTATCGCCCAGCATGACGATTTCCTTCTTCAGCCGGACCTTCATCCGGTTGAACGGCATTTCGCTGGCGGTGGAGAATTTCAGTTCCAGATTGTCCAGCCGTCCGCCGAACAGCACGCCGGTTTGAAGCTGGTTCATCAGCGCGTCGATGCCGACGGCGCTGCCAGCCACCGTGCCGTTGATGCCCTCGGGGGCCAGCAGGATGATGCCCCTGATGTCGAGCGCCACGCACATATTGCGCAATGGCTCGCGCAGACTCTCGAAATCCGGCAGCGGGACGAATTGATAGAAGGCGGCGACTTTGTAGGACATGAGGTCATTATAGAGACCGTGAAGGCGCGGGAAAACCTCTTAAAATCCCATCGCCGCGCCGTCGCTGCGCGGATCGGTGGCGCCCTCGAATACATTGTTCGGATGCAGCACGACGGCACCGGCGTGACCCATGGTGGAGGTGAAATCGGCCAAAAGCTCGACATCGTGCCCGGCGTCGCGCATCGCCTGAACCAGCTTGGGATCGAAGCGCCCTTCGAGTTTCAGCGTCACGGTGGCATCGCCCCAGGTCTTGCCGAGCAGCCAGCGCGGCGCCGTGACAGCCGCCTGCAGGCCCTGGCCGAACATCGCATACCGGCTGAAGACGGCCGATTGGCTTTGCGGCTGGCCTTCGCCGCCCATGTTGCCATAGACCATGCGGCGTCCATCGTCGAACATCGCCATGGCGGGATTGAGGGTGTGGAACGGCTTGCGGCCAGGGCGCAGCGCACGCGGCCCGTCGCCGTCGAGCACGAAACTCGAGCCGCGATTCTGCCAGACCAGACCAGTGTTCTCCAATACGCAGCCCGAACCAAATTCGAAATACACGCTTTGGATGAAGCTGACCGCGACGCCGTTGGCATCGATCGCCCCGGCCCATACCGTGTCGCCGGGATTGGCGGGCACCGGCCAGGGCAGCGCGCGCTTGCGGTCGATCTTTGCTGCGAGTTCGTCGAGCCTCATATCGATGAGATAGTCCTCGCATGCCTCCTTCATCAGCACATGATCGCCGACGATCTTGTCGCGCACCAGAAACGCCTGCTTTGTCGCCTCCACGATGCCATGCAGATAGTCAAAGCTCTCGCATTCCTTGACGCGCAACCGCTCGAACAGCGCCAAAATCATCAGCGAGGCGATGCCCTGCGTCGGCGGCGGGAAATTATACAGCCGCGCGCCACTCACTTTCACCGACAACGCCTCGCGGCGCTGCGCCTTGTGCGCGGCCAAATCCTCCAGCGTCACCGGCGAACCGCATTTTGCAAGATCGGCGGCGACGTCCCTCGCCAGATCGCCGCGATAGAAATCCAGCGGTCCGTGACGGCCGATCCGTTTCAGCGTTGCACCGAGCGCCGCCAGCTTCATGATCTGACCTTCGCGCGGCAGTTTGCCGTCGATCAGAAAGGTTTTCACGAAACCGGGACTGTCCTTGAGTTCGGCGAATTTCGTTTCGGTCAGTTCTTCCTGACTTGCGGTGACGGCAAAACCATTCTCCGCCGACCACGCTGCGTCTTCCAGAAGACGCGACAGCGGCAGTTTTCCGCCGATTTCCTGGCTGATCGCGAACGCCTCGGCCCAGCCTGACAGCGTTCCGGCCACCGTGTTGGCGGCGAGCGGACCGCGCTCGGGGATTTTTGCAAGATCGTTGGATTTGTAGAACTCCACGCTCGCCGCCTTGGCGGATGCGCCGCAGGCGTCCACAGCAATCGGCTTTTTGCCGTCTGTGCTGATGAGCCAGAAGCCATCGCCTCCGATCGAGTTCATGTGCGGATAGACAACCGCTAGGCTTGCCGCCATCGCGATCACCGCCTCAACCGCATTGCCGCCCTCGCGCAGCACGCGAAGACCTGCTTCGCTGGCGAGATGATGGGGCGATGTCACCATGCCGCGGCGGCTACGGGGCGTATTGAGCATTGATCATTCCATTTTTGCATCCAATGGGATGCGTCGGCGGGCGGGCCTGTATTATATCTGGCGGGTATTCTCGCCGCAAAACCGGTGTCCATTTTTGCGGAATACGCGCTGTGTAAGCGAAAACCGCGGTACGGAAAACAATAAATGCCCGGCTTAAAGCCGGGCATTTAAGGCGTGATAGCTGTTGTTTTATTCGGCCGGGACGGCTAGCGGCGTTACCGTGGGCTGGCCGAACCAGCGCGCGCGTGCCGGCTTGAGCACGAACAGCGCCAGCAGGCCGGTGAGGATATCCATGAAGATGATGATGCCGAACACCGGCAACCAGCTTCCCGTCGAATCGTGAATCTGTGCCGCAACCGGTCCACCGAGAATGGAGCCGATACCCTGCGCCATATAGAGGAAGCCGTAATTGGTCGTGGCGTGCTTGGTGCCGAAAGTGTCGGTGAGGGTGGAGGGAAATAGTGAGAAGATTTCGCCCCAGCCGAAAAAGACGACGCCCGACAGCAGGACGAACGCGACAGGATTGTCACGGCTGGCGACCATCATAGCAATGGCAAGGCCTTCGAAAATGAAGGCGATGGCCATGGTATTCTCACGTCCGATGCGATCGGACACCCAGCCGAAGAACGGCCGCGTCAGTCCGTTCGTAATGCGGTCGATCGTGAGTGCGAGCGGCAGTGCCGCGAATCCCCAGATCACCACATTGGCGACGCCAAAATCCTTGGTGAAGTTCGCGAACTGCGAAATCACCATCAGGCCGCCGGTCGACATCATGGTCATCATGATGAACATCAGCCAGAAGATCGGCGTCTTCAGCATTTGCCTCGGTTCGTAGTTGATCGCGGATGTTGTCACCTTGGCTGCGGCCGCGAGGGCGCTGACCTCGCCCGGCTTGGGATTGCGCAGGCCCAGCGCCGCCAAAAATCCGACGACCCCCAGAATGATGCCAAATACTGTCAGTGTGTGCTGATAGCCCGATGCGGCAAGCATGTCTGAAATCGGAAATGTGGTCGCGATGGCGCCAAAACCGTAGCCGGCCGCGACCATGCCGGTCGCAAAGCCGCGTCTGTCCGGGAACCAGCGCACCATCAGGCCGACGATACCGACGTAGACGAGACCGGTGCCGATGCCGCAAAATAAGCCATAGGTTGCGTAAAGCATCAGCAGTGTCGTGGCTTGCGCCGCCAGAACCCATCCAAGACCGCTCAAGAGCGCGCCGCCGGCGATGAGCAGTTTCGGACCGAACCGGTCGATCAGCCACCCCTGCAATGGCGAGAAAAACGTCTGCAGCACGATCAGCACCGAAAACGTGATTTGGATAGCCGGTAGCGTCGCGCCTGTCGTGGTCTGAAAGGATTTGACGAACAGCGTCCATACATATTGCGGGCTGGAGATCGCCATCATGGCGATGATGCCCAGCACAAGTTGAATCCATCGGGCGTTGCCGGCCGAAGTTCCGGTTGTCGTTGTACTCATTGAAAATCTCCTCTGTTTCAGGAGCTATCTGAGCAAGGAGTGTGCCATTGAGCATGCAAAATTAAAGATAGCGCGCTGGAATAATCTCAAAAATGCATGCGGAATATCGTTGTATGAGGAGGTTCATATCAGTCCCAGTCCTTTTCCAACGCAACGCCGATGCTTCGATCGCGCAAAGCAAAACCGCGCGGCATGGCCGCGCGGCGAAGATCAAATTGAAATGGAAACAAGCGGCCTTCGCCCGCAGATATTTCAGGCGGCCTTTTTCATCAGGCTTTCGATTGCGGTCTTCACCCACGGATCGAGGCCGGCGCCGCCATGTTCGACATGCGCGAAAATTTTCTTCAGCATCCGCGGGTCCCAGAACTTCTGGATGTGGTCGGCGGTGCCCGCGATGGCCGCTGCATAGCCTTGGCTGTGAAAGAACTTGCCGATCTGATTGGCCATATAGACGAGCTTCTCGTCAGTGCTATGCGACATTTGTGACTTCTCCTGACGAAATGCGTTTGGTGTGAGTAAATATTTCGAAACCGTCGGCGCGTGCGATTGCGGCCAGCGTGATGCCGGCGCGCTCGGCCATCTTGATGGCGAGCGCGGTCGGCGCGGACACCGAGACGATGATCGAGGCCCCCATCGAAGCGGTCTTCTGCACCATCTCCACCGAGACGCGGCTGGTGAGCAAAACCGCGCCATTGCTGGCGGCGATGGTCTTGCGCGCCAGCGCGCCGGCGAGCTTGTCGAGCGCGTTGTGGCGGCCAACATCCTCGCGGATTTCCATGATGCCGTGCTCGGGCTGCCAGAACGCGGCGGCGTGAACCGCGCGGGTGAGGGTGTTCAGTGTCTGCAACGGCTGGAGGCTTTGCATCGCCGCCATGATCTGCTGCGGCGTGACGGTGATGCCGGCACCGACGATGGCGACAGGCTTCATCGCCTCGACGATGGAATCGATGCCGCACAGGCCGCAGCCGGTTGGCCCCGCGATATGGCGTCGGCGCTGCGCCAGCCGTTCGGCATTGCTGCGGGCGAGCCACATGCGAAGCTCAACGCCTTCGTCCTGCGGCACGACTTCCAGCGATTCGATGTCGGCGACTGAATCGATAATGCCCTCGGTCAGGCTGAAGCCGACGGCGAAATCCTCGAGGTCCTGCGGCGTGCCCATCATCACCGCGTAGGTACCGGCGTCGTAGGACAACGCCAGCGCCGTTTCCTCAGGAACGATCCGGTCGCCTTCGCTCAGGCCGCTGTCGCGCCAGATCTGGCGATGGGCTGTGACGACCGGGTCCACACTCTACTCCGCTGCCTCGGCGTGCGGGGCGATGCGGCGCGAACGCTCCGAGAATTCCTCGTAATTCTTCTGCCACTCGCTCGGGCCGTTCGACGGCATGATCTGCACCGCCGTGACCTTGTATTCCGGACAATTGGTTGCCCAGTCCGAGAAGTCCGTGGTCACCACGTTGGCCTGCGTGTCCGGGTGGTGGAACGTCGTGTAGACGACGCCGGGCGCCACGCGATCGGTCACCAGCGCGCGGAGCGAGATTTCGCCGGCGCGGCTGGTCAGCTTGGCCCAGTCGCCATCACGGATGCCGCGCTCTTCGGCGTCATGCGGATGGATTTCAAGCAGATCTTCCGGATGCCAGGTCACGTTGTCGGTACGGCGGGTCTGCGCGCCGACATTGTACTGGCTGAGAATACGGCCGGTGGTGAGCAGCAGCGGGAAGCGCGGCCCGACACGCTCGTCGGTCGGCACGTATTCGGTGATAACGAACTTGCCCTTGCCGCGCACGAAGCCGTTGATGTGCATGATCGGCGTGCCCTCAGGCGCCTTCTCGTTGCAGGGCCACTGCACGGAGCCGACTTCCTCAAGGTATTTGAACGACACGCCGGTGAAGGTCGGGGTCATACGCGCGATCTCGTCCATGATCTGCGAAGGATGATCGTAATGCATGTCGTAGCCCATCGCCTTGGCGAGGCGGAGGGTGACTTCCCAGTCCGCCAGTCCGTTGCGCGGGGTCATCACCTTGCGCACGAGCTGGATGCGGCGCTCGGCGTTGGTGAAGGTGCCGTCCTTCTCGAGGAAGGTCGAACCCGGCAGGAAGATGTGGGCGTAGTTGGCGGTCTCATTGAGGAAAAGGTCCTGAACGATCACGCATTCCATCGCGCCGAGACCCGCCGAGACGTGCTTGGTGTCGGGATCGGACTGCAGGATGTCTTCGCCCTGCACGTAAAGGCCCTTGAAGGTGCCATCCACGGCAGCATCGAACATGTTCGGAATGCGCAGACCGGGCTCTTTCTCCAGCTTGACGTTCCATACGCCTTCGAACAATTCGCGCACGGCCTCGCCGGAGATGTGGCGATAACCCGGCAGTTCGTGCGGGAATGAGCCCATGTCGCACGAGCCCTGCACGTTGTTCTGGCCGCGCAGCGGGTTCACGCCGACACCGCGGCGTCCAATATTGCCCGTGACCATCGCCAAATTGGCGATGCCCATGACGGTGGTCGAGCCCTGGCTGTGTTCGGTGACGCCGAGGCCGTAGAAGATCGCGCCATTGCCACCGGTCGCATAGAGCCGGGCGGCAGCACGAACGTCGCTAGCGGGAACGCCTGTCGTCGGCTCCATCGCTTCCGGCGAATTAAGCGGCAGCGCGATGAACCTGGCCCAGGCCTCGAACGCATCCAGGTCGCAGCGCTCGCGCACGAATTCCTCGTTGACCAGCCCTTCGGTCACGATCACATGCGCC
>DASWQB010000009.1:0-8010 GCA_036398335.1 Afipia sp.
AGACGCTCCACGTTATCCGCAAATTTCATAGCAGTCATGCTTGTCAGGACTCGCGCCAGATCGGCGAAACGAATATGTGCGTCGGGCACCCCAAATTCAATTGAACGCGCGGAACCCGGCAAGCGAGCGCAGCGTTGAATTCTCCGGAGACACGTCGATGCCCTACGCGTTATTCACCAACAACGAACAGATCAGTAAAGCCTACAAGACCGAACATGAGGTTTGGAAAAAAGCGGATGAGGCCGGACTCGTTGTCGACGTCACCTCGGAAGAGGAAAAGGCTCACCCCAAGCGCGTGCTCGACTCGGATTTTTGCATCAAGCCGTGCCCTGCGGACGCCGATCATGAAACCTTTCAGCCCGCGCAGAACAGCGCACGAAACATCCCTCGGCGCTCCGATCATGCAACGGCCCGAACCGGCAAGCGGAACGGGCGACCTTCACTGGCCGCGGTAAAATCATAATTTGACCCGAGACGTCGCGCACGGCGATGTGAATTGCCGCGGTGCAAAACGCGGTCTAATCATTTTCCACAAGATGCCCCTGACAAAAGCCCCGTACCCTCCAAGGCGGGGTTTTTTGTTGCCTACAGGGACCGGTGAGCCATTCGAAAAATTGAGCGGCGCGAAACCCGCGGAATTGTCAGTTTCATTAAAGTTCGAGCGTCGGGGAGCGGAACGATTGTGCGAGCGTTGCGTTGATTAACAGAAGCTCTTCCCCCAAAGGCTTCGCCCCAAGCCCTGCCCAGTCCCCCGCTGGCAGGGCTTTTTTTGTTTCCATCATAGACGCACGCAGCCTAGACTGCCTGTTTCTGGAGCCGTTGATTTCTGCAAATAACGGAGAATGCCGTGTTTGTTATCAAAGGAACCGATACATCGGGACAGGTCGAGTTGAAGCGTGAAACGCCGGCCGCGACGCTCAAGAAGGCCTTGGAATTGACCAGCGACGGCTGCTGGGACGTCAGCATCACCGCGCCGGACGGGCGCGTTTATCAGGCGCCGGAGTTCAAGAGCCTCGAGCGGGCACCTTCGTCCGCAGCCTAACGCTGCCCGCTCACATCCACCTGAACGCTGCCGCTCGCCCGGACGCAGGTGGACGAGCCCTCGATCCTGACAAAGCCTGGGCCGTATTCGGGACAGGCTTTGCTCTTTTGCGAAGGCCGCGCGCCCGGCGACGTACTTTCAGCCGCGCTACTTTTCAAAGCGCGTCCGAGCGCGTTGGCCGGCTGAGCGCGCTCAGCCGCCGCGAGCGAGACCGGCGATATCGCGAGCATGAGCGGAAAAATACCTATTGCGGCAACACGCTTTCCCATGGCTTCTCCTGCCGTTTTTGATGGACGCATCAAAGACGATTTAAAGCTTGTCGCGGCGTTTGGTGCGTCGGCCACTTTAACTCGCGCGCAAACACTGGCATATGGTCTGAATGGCAAAGATAAAAGTGACTTTCAAAATCGTGCGCATCGCAGAGGGAAACTGGAATATTCTGGCAGAATATCCGGGCATCGCACCTGTCGAGATCACCGGCTTCAAGAGCAAAGCCGAAACCGACGAGTGGATGAATGGCGAGCGGCGCATCGCCTGGCTGCGCTCGCAAGGCTACGCGAAATAGCCGGTCACAGCGGTAAAAGTCGGCTTTTTCGGCAATTTTTCCGGGATTTGGCACGCCTCCGAGGCCGGTTTTCCCGATTTGCCGAAAAGACACGCCTTCCAATAAACATGCGCCCGGAGGCCATAGCCGCCTCCGCGCCGCGAGAATCTGTGCTTAAAGGCCATTGGAGTATCGTGATAGCCAATCAGCTCCAGGCCCCGTGCGATTTCGATCGCCGGGGCTTTCTTCTTTCTGGAACAGGTTTTGGTTCTGGAACGAATTTTGCGACGGCGGTTTGCACCCATGAAGCCTCTCCGGAGACTTCGCAGGTGGGAGCCTCGCGCCGACTGAAACCTCCGGCGCGGGGTTCTTTTTTTGGCGCCCGCAGCGGCTTGCCGAACAAAATGTGAGGGTAAGAACCGCACCGTCCGCAGCATTTGCTGCTATCAGGTGCACGGAAAAGTTAATCGATTTTTTCGCTGCAAATGCTCCCAGGAGACAAGAAACATGCGTTATCTGCACACCATGCTGCGCGTTCGAAATCTCGATATCGCGCTGAAGTTCTATGAGGATGCACTCGGGCTGAAGGAAGTCCGCCGCATGGAAAGCGACAAGGGCCGCTTCACGCTGGTGTTCCTCTGCGCGCCGCAGGATGAAAAGCTGCTTGCGCAGGCCCCGGGCCGCGGCGCGCCCTTGGTCGAACTCACCTACAATTGGGACGAGGAAACCTATGGCGAGGACCGCTATTTCGGCCACCTCGCCTACGAGGTCGATGACATCTACGCGACCTGCGCTCGCCTGGCGAAACTCGGCATCACCATCAACAGGCCACCGCGCGACGGCCAGATGGCATTCATCCGCTCGCCCGATCTTCATTCCATCGAGCTTTTGCAAAAGGGCGATGCCCTGCCGCCGCAGGAGCCGTGGACATCGATGCCAAATACCGGCCACTGGTAAATCGTCCGCGCACAATCGTCATCGGGACACGGAACATGCCCTCACCCTCACGATTGTCCTTGCATCGATTTGAACGATTGCGAGGAGTAGACAATGGGAAAAGGTCTTTTGTTGTGGCTGGTCGGCGTGCCGATCCCGGTTATCATCTTGCTGTGGCTGTTCTTCGGCCGCTAAAACAGCGACGGTCGTTCGATCTACATATATCGAACGACCGTCAGAGCGTTATTCAGCGTTGTCACTCCGCGCGAAGCGCTCGGTCAAAGTCAGGACCGCATAACTCACCACAAAAATCACGTTCGCGACCACCAGCCATTTGACCTGGGACTCGCTCACGCTGATTTCCAGCTTCATCAGCGCCTTCAGAAGCGTGATGCCCGAAATGGCCATCATGGACGCAAACAGTTTCTGTTTAAGTCCGGACAACGTGATTTTAGTCATCCAGATCGGCCAAGAGTCGGAGCCCGAGCGGTCGATCTTCTCGACAAAATTCTCGTAGCCCGAAAAAATGACGACGACCATCAGGCTGGCGATCAGCGTGAGGTCGATCAGCGACAGCACGGCCATCACGATCTGGGTCTCACTCGCGGAAAACAAGGTGGCTGTGAAATGCCACAACTCCTTGAAGAACGAGACCATCAGCAACAGCAATGCGAGCAGCAGGCCGATGAAGAACGGCACCAGCGCCCATCTGCTGAGAACGATGATACGTGCGATAACCGGATGCATGCGCGTCTCCAAAAGCCTGAGCGCTGTCAGAAGCTGCCCACCGCCGAGCCAAGCACGATGACCACGACAAGAGCAATCAGCGCGCCCACGATGGCGGTCATGACGATGTCGAGATAGCCCTCTTTATGGGTCACGCCGCACACCGATAGCAGGGTCACGACCGCGCCGTTATGAGGCAGGCTGTCCAGCGTTCCCGAGCCGATCACTGCGACGCGGTGCATCAGCGCCGGACTGAGGCCGGTTTCGGCCGCGAGCCGCATATAGGTCGATCCCAGCGCGTCCAGCGCGATTGTGAGACCGCCCGACGCGGAGCCTGTCAGAGCGGCCAGGATGTTGGTCGCCACCGCAAGCGACACCAGCGGGCCGCCCTCGATCGAGAGCACCCAGTTGCGCACATCGTCGAAAGCAGGCAGCGACGCCACGATGGCGCCGAAGCCGACCAGACTCGCCACCGACACGATCGGCAGCACCGAGGCGTTGGCGCCCGCGCTCATGGTGGCGCGCAGCACCGGCACGCTGCGGAAATTCAGAGCGATGACCGTCACGATGGCCGCGATCAGCGCCACGATCACCGACCATACACCGCCCACCGCCGCCAGACTCGTCGCGCCCCATTGCGGCTCGGCCAGAAAGCTTGCATCCGTGCGCGGCAGGACAACGAACGACATCAGAAGATTGACCACGATCACCACGATGATCGGCAGTGCCGCCAGAATAATCGGTGGCCCGCTTGGTGCCTCTAGGCTGTGATCGATTTCCGCAGGGTCGAACGCTTGCGAGGTGGTGGCACGCTCGCGCACGATGGGATCGGCCGCGGCCTTCTTCGCCGCGCCGTCCTCGCCGGGGCCGAATCCCTCGCCGGCCGCGCGTGCTTTCGCCTCGGCGCGTTTCAGCCACCACATGCCGAAACCGAGCATGACCAGCGAGGCGATGATGCCAAGGCCCGGTGCGGCGAACGGCGTGGTGCCGAAGAACGGCATCGGAATGGCGTTATTGATGGCCGGGCTGCCGGGCATCGCCGACATCGTGAATGTGAAAGTGCCAAGCGCGATGGCGGCCGGCATCAGCCGCCGTGGCACGTCCGCCTGACGGAATAGCGCCATGCCCATCGGCGCCAGCACAAACAGGGCCACGAACAGGCTGACGCCGCCATAGGTGACGATGGCACCCGCCAGCACCACGGCGAGAATCGCCCGCTGCGCGCCGAGCTTGGTGGTCATGAAGTTGGCGATGGAGGTCACTGAGCCGGAATCTTCCATCAGCTTGCCGAACAGCGCGCCAAGCAGAAACAGCGGAAAGAACTGCGCGATGAAGCTGGCCGCGTTGCTCATGAAGGTCTGCGTCCAGCTCGCAAGCAGCGGCTGGCCGGAGAACGCGGCGGCAATCAGACCGGCGACGGGCGCGAGAACGAGGATGCTTGCGCCGCGAAATGCGAAGAAGATGAGGCCCGCGAGGCCGAGGAGAATGCCGAGCAGTCCCATATCTTATGCCACCCTTCGGTCAGCTCATTTCTGCAATCAATTGATCGATGGGCAGCGAAGACCGCTTGCCGATGTCATCGGCGTGCTCGGCCAGAAACACCTCCGCGGACTTGCGGCCTTCCTCACGCAGCATGCTGAGGAAATCCCATTCGGCGTTCAGCTTGGAGGAATAACCGAGCTTGGCCATGACGGGATTACGCACGACGTGAACGCGCATCCTCGCCCATTCGGCGCCCTCGCCGTTTTCGGGTGCGTTCTGGCGCAGCAGCGCCATCATGTACAATTCCTTGATCAGCACCGCATTGAACGACACTTCGTTGAGGCGGTTCATGATTTCTTGCGGCGTGGTTGGCGTGCCGGGCCGCTCGATCGGATTGATCGGGATGATAATGGTATCGTCGGAGACGAGTTCGCCGACCAGCGGGGCCAGTGTCGGATTGCCGGAATAGCCGCCGTCCCAATAGCTTTCACCTTCGATCTCGACGGCCTGAAACAGCGTCGGCAGGCAGGCCGAGGCCATCAGCACTTCCGGCGTCATGTCGGCATTGCGGAAAATACGCGGACGCCCGGTGCGCACGTTGGTCGCGGTGATGAAGATCTTGACCGGTGAATTGCGAAGCCGCTCGAAATTGATGGCTTTTTCCAGGATGGGCGCCAGGGCGTTGTTGTTGGCCGGATTGAGCTGATAGGGCGAGAACAGCCGGCTCATCATGTCGCTGAACACGAACATGGGCGAGTTGTCGAGCGACCAGCGGCCCAGCATTTTGTCGACCGGGCTGCGCTTGAACGGACTGAAGGCAGCGGCTTCAGACACGTGGCGCCAGTAAGCATCGAGCGCTTTGCGCGCGCCTTCCGCGCCGCCTTCGGCATAGCCATCGGCCAGCACCGCGGCGTTCATCGCGCCGGCCGAAGTACCTGAGACGCCTTCGACCTTGAGCCACGGCTCTTCAAGCAACCGGTCCAGCACGCCCCATGTGAAGGCACCGTGCGACCCGCCGCCCTGAAGCGCGAAATCGATCAGAATCGGCTGACGCTCCCCTGCTCTTGTCTCGTCAGCCGCTGAACTCATGCCGATAACTCCACGTGAACTTCTGCTTTACTACCGTTGAACCTGTGACAGGTGCGAGACGGCCCATCCATACTTGTGTTCACATTCCGGTTCAGCGGTAGCCCCTACGAATATCGAACTCCTGCCCTAGCCCGAACCGCTCTTGGCCCCGGTGTAGGATTTGCGCAACAAACCGAACAGCCCGCCGCCCGTAAACGCGCCGAGGGCATAGACGATCACCACAAGCACCGCGAGCGGCGCGCGCAGATTGAACCCAAGGAACGACATCGTGACCTGTTCGAGATTCTGAAACGCGAAGATCACGGTCACCGCGGCGAACAGAACAACGACCGCAAGATAGAACCAGCGCATGGACGCCCCCTATGATGATTCAGAATATGGCCCGCTGATGCCGCCTTACGCCGGCTGCGCGCCCGGCGTTCGTGTTTCATCGTGCCGGTGCAAGCCGATGCCGATTCCAATCCACGCGGCGCCCGCGAAGATGAGATCGATGGCGAGAAACAGGCCGAGGATGTAAAGGCTGTTGACCGGCCAGCGCAGCAAGATCAACAGGCCCAGCAACAGCGTAATGACGCCCGACAGCGCGACCCAGACCCACGAGCTCTCCGCCTTCATGCTGAACGCGAGAAAGATGCGCGCGACACCGGAGACGATCAGGGCGAAGCCGAGAACGAAGGTCAGAAACGCCGCGAACAGCAGCGGATTTTCAAACGTCGCGAACCCTCCGACGATGTAGAGAATGCCGATCAGGAGCCAGAACAGGAATTTTCCCCAGCTCTTGATCTGAAACGAATTGATGACTTCGAAAATGCCGGCGACGATCATCATAATGCCGACGACGAATACGCTCACCACGGTTGCCGTCACGACGCTTCCGAGCGCGATAAATCCGGCAATCGTGTAAACGACGCCAAGCGCGACGATCCAGCCCCACTTGGCGCGGAGCGGAGTGAGATCCAGTCCGCTCGCAGACGGCGACAATGCGCTAGGAAACGCGGCCATGAACACTCTCCCTGTTGAAAATCACACAGCGCTATAAGATGGAACTCCGGGTCATGTTGCAAGCGGCAAGATGATTTTGGACGCCATCAATTGATCTCCATCAAAATCCGGCAACGGCTTGTCCGCCGCCGGATCGCGTAATTTTTTATTCCGTTATGATTGTCATAGCGGATATTTTGGCCAGGCCTCGCCGTTCATTAGAAATGTAATAAAAGGGCGGCATGCGCGGTCATATTTCTTGCGAATAACCGCTGCCGCCGAGGTGAGGACAGGCATGTCAGGCTCATCTCAAGCCTGCCGCATACAGCCGCTGCGTTCGATAACGCAGCGGTATTTTCAGGCCCTCATACCAGAACAAGTCAGACGACAAT
The DNA here is from genome assembly GCA_036398335.1 of Afipia sp. Taxonomy (GTDB): domain Bacteria; phylum Pseudomonadota; class Alphaproteobacteria; order Rhizobiales; family Xanthobacteraceae; genus Afipia. The sequence goes on from DASWQB010000009.1 coordinate 7,193, forward strand.
CCAGCGGCATGGTTTCGTAAATCGTTAGCCGCCACGGTCGTCATAGGGATCGTTCGGGCCGGACGGTGCTTGCCTCTGCCCGGGCCACAGACGTTGCTTCAATCGCGCAATATCTGCTTCGGACCATCCCTGCACGTTCATGACCGCGAGCCACCCGTCGATGTAGTGCGCGGGCGCATAAACGTGCCCGTAACCCATCGGCGTGTTGGTCGCGACCGCCATGTCGAGCGCCAGCTGAAGCATCGTCACAACGGGATACCAGCGCAATTCCGGCGACACATCCGGCCCGCGCGGCGATTTCATCCATGCAGGCTCGCGGTAGAAATCATGATAGTCGAAGAAGGTGATCGCATCGCTGGCGTATTGCAGATAGACGATGCGCATCGGTCCCCACGGGGTTTGCGGCGGCACCGTGAACCCGTTCTGGTTGGTGAAGCGCACAACCGATCCATCGCGGAATTGCGGCATCCACGCCGGCGATCCGGCATTGCGGCCGTTGGTCACGGCGCGCCAGATCTTGTTCTCGAAAGGCGGGCCGCTCCATAGCGCGCCGTTGATCGGATCGCCGATCATCTCGAACAACTCGAAAGATTTTTCGGAGTTCATGGAGCCGAGGCTGAGGCCGTGCAGATAGAGTCTCGGCCGTTTGTCTTTTGGCAGCGCGGTCCAGTAGCGGTAAACCTCCACGAACAGCGCACGCGCCGCGGCCGTGCCGTATTCGGGCTGGACCATGAGCGACAGCGGACTGTTCAGGTAAGAGTATTGCATCGCTACGCTCGCGATGTCGCCGTTTTGCAAATACTCAACGCTGTTGATCG
>DASWQB010000010.1:0-2167 GCA_036398335.1 Afipia sp.
TGCCGCCCGACGGCGAATAGATGGCGGTGTTGACGCCCATCACTTCGCCCTGCGTGTCGAATGCCGGACCGCCGGAATTGCCCTTGTTCACCGGAGCGTCGATCTGGATGAAGTCGTCATACGGACCGTTGCCGATGTCGCGGCCACGCGCCGAGACGATACCCGCAGTCACGGTGCCGCCGAGACCGAACGGATTGCCGACCGCCAGTACCCAGTCACCGATGCGCGGCTGACCCTCGGAGAGCTTGGCGAACGGAAAGTCGCTGCGGCCTTCGACCTTGATGAGCGCCACATCAGTGCGCTGATCGGTGCCGATGACTTTTGCGCTGTAGGTCTTGCCGTCGTCGGTGGTCACTTCGACCGTGTCGGCGCCGTCCACGACGTGATTGTTTGTGACGGCATAACCGTCCTGCGAAATGAAGAAGCCCGAGCCCTGGCCGGTCACAACGCCGCCACGGCCACCACCGCGGGGACCACGGCCGGGCATGCCATCAGGACCGCCGAAGCGGCGGAAGAAACGCTCCATCGGCGAGCCGGGCGGAAACGGATTTTCACCCTCGGCGGTATCACTTGAGTTCTGCGCTTTCTCGGTCATCTTGACGCGCACCGAAATCACCGACGGCTTCACGCGCTCCACGATGTCACCGAAGCCGACCGGCTGCTGAGCCTGACGGATATCCTTGTTCACCTGCGCATGCGCGGCGGTGGTGAGAACATTGAAATCGCCCTGCGGCGCGTTGAGGCCATAAGCCGCAACACCGAGGCCGGCAACCACCGACGCCATCAGCGCGAATTTGCGGGCCGAGAACATCGAGCGGCGCGGCGCAACGAAGGACGGGAAACGGGAAAAATCGGAATTCTGGTCGGACATGAAAATCTCCAGGCGGGAACGGGACGAATCTCGCGATGCGAATCTCGTGATGCCACTGCGGCATCTGATGGCCTGAAGATGGGGGGCGCGGCCTTACCGCGCGCTGACGGGAGAATTAATGTTTTGTAATGAAGACAGCCGAATTTTTCAGGCCGGTTTGTCGGAAGCCGGTTTGTCCGCGATCAGCTTTTCGAGCCGGGCCTCTTCGTCCGCCGAAAGTTGAGATAAAGCGTCATCCTGCAAGACACCTCGCGAACGCCGCCGGTAATAAAGCCATAACCAAACGCCGCCGCCGAGCAGCACCGCAGGCGTGAGCAGCCACAGCGGCAGCGTATGGCCTTCGATGCGAGGCTTGAGCAGAACGAACTCGCCGTAACGCGCAACCAGAAAATCGACCACCTGCTGGTCGCTGTATCCCGCCGCGATCCGCTCGCGTACCAGCAGCCGCAGATCGCGCGCCAGCGGCGCATCGGAATCATCGATGGATTGATTCTGGCAGACCATGCAGCGCAACTGCTGCGAGAGTGCCCGCGCGCGCTGCTCCTGCGCCGGATCGGCCATGATTTCGTCGGGCTGCACGGCGAAGGATACCGACACCGTTGCAAAGCCGATCATCACAAAAAGAAAAACGGCATACAAATGCCTGACACCTGCTCGGAGTCGTTCCCGCGTAAGCGGGAATCCAGTCCTTGTTTCATTTCTGGATCCCCGCCTGCGCGGGGACGACTTCGGTGTATGTTGCGTCGCAGGTGACATGCCCTACTCCGCCGGCTGCAAGATGCGGGAGGCCTTGGCAGGCTTTGGCGCGCCGACGCGCAGCCTGCGATCCGACAGCGAGAGCAATCCGCCGAACGCCATCATCACGGGGCCGAACCAGATCAGAAGCACCAGCGGCTTGTAATAGACCCGCACCGCGATCGCACCATCGGCATTGCTTTCACCGAGCGATATGTAGACCTGGCTCGCGCCGCGCGTTAGCAGCGCGGCTTCGGTGGTGGAAGAACCGCGCGCAGTGAAGTTGCGCTTTGAGGGCGTCATCACGCCGACCATATCGCCCCCTTGCGTCACGGTGAAGCGCGCGACCTGCTCGCGGAAGTTAGGCCCCTGCTGCTGCGAGATATTGTCGAGCCGCGCCGAATACGCGCCGACTTGCGCGATATCGCCGGGGCGCATGGTCGCGATCTTCTCGGCGTTCCATGTGGATTCACAGACGATGCCGATCAGCGCGATACCGAGCCCGGCGTGCGCGAATGCCGTGCCCCAGCTTGAGCGCGGCAATCCCCGCGCACGCGACAG
>DASWQB010000011.1:0-2903 GCA_036398335.1 Afipia sp.
CCTGGGCGATCGTGCTTTGGCAGCGCGGCGCGGCAACCACTGGCGACGTGGTGCTGGTCTGCACCTTGGGAATTTCCATTCTCAGCGCCACGCGCGATCTCGCCGTCGCGCTGGTCGATGTAACGCAGCACGTCGCACGGCTGACGGAAGCCACTGCGACCCTTCTGGTGCCGCATGAATTGAACGATCATCCCGAGGCCGAGCCTTTGATAAAGGCAGGCGCCGCGATCGCGTTTAACGACGTATCGTTCAGCTATCCGGGCGGCTCCCAGGTCTTCGACAAATTCAACCTGCATATCCAGCCGGGGGAAAGAGTCGGATTGGTGGGCCCGTCGGGCGGCGGCAAATCCACTCTTTTCGTGCTGCTGCAGCGATTCTACGACGCGCAGCAGGGCAGTATCACCATCGACGGTCAGGATATTTCCCGCGTCACGCAGCAAAGCCTGCGCGAGGCGATTTCCGTGGTGCCGCAGGACATCTCGCTTTTTCATCGCTCGATCATGGACAATATCCGGTATGGTCGTCCGACCGCGACCGACGACGAAATATTGCGCGCGGCAATCGCGGCACGATGCGACTTCGTGGAAAGCCTTCCGAACGGAATGGACACCGTCGTCGGCAATCGCGGCCTCAAGCTTTCAGGTGGCCAGCGGCAGCGCATCGCCATCGCGCGCGCGTTCTTGAAGGATGCGCCGATCCTGTTGCTCGATGAAGCGACTGCTGCGCTCGACAGTGAGTCCGAAGAAGCAATCCGCGAGGCGCTGGGCCGCCTGATGCACGGGCGTACCGTGATCGCGATCGCTCACCGCCTTGCCACGCTGCGTAACTTCGATAGGGTGGTGATGCTCAAGGCCGGAATGATTATCGAGGATGGTCCGCCCGATCACCTGATGCAGGGCGAGGGACCGTACCGAGACCTTGTGGCACAGGAAATCAGCCGTCTTGCGACCCGCGCTGCTTGATCCTGATCTATACTGGTTTCGAGTCATCGAAGCATTCATCAACTAGCCAACCGGCCGAGGTCGAATGTCAGCTGACACCGTAACGCAAATGACGATCCGGGCCATCGAGCCGATATCGGAATCGCCATTTTATATTCCGATGACCGGCCCCGCTGCGCGGCCACGCCGTTCGCTCAAGCATGATGACACCTTCATCGTTCTCGACAGTCACGGCGATATCGGCGCGTCTGCTGGCGGTCCGGATGGCTTGTTCAATGCGGATACCCGCTATCTTGCCCGCCTCGAACTGGTGCTGGACGAGGTGCAGCCGCTGCTGCTCGGATCGAACCTGCGCGATGATAATTCCGCGTTGACCGTCGATCTCACCAATCCGGACGTCTACAGCAACGGCCGGATCGTGCTGCGGAAGGATATGTTGCACATCGTGCGCACGATCTTCCTATGGCGAGGGACGGCCTATCAGCGCATCGGCGTGCAGAATCACGGTGAGGATTTGGCCAGCTTCGATCTGCAGTTATTGTTCGACAATGATTTCGCCGATCTGTTCGAAGTGCGCGGCGAAATGCGTCCGCGTCGCGGCATCGGCTCCGCAAAGCTGCTTAGCATGGCGGATGCTTCGCTCGAATACAATGGCCTGGATGGAAAGCTGCGAAGTACCGCGCTGCATTTCGAGCCGCAGCCCACCCGGCTTGCAGTAAACGCGGCGACCTATCACCTCGAACTCAAGCCGCAACAAAGCACATCGTTGTTTGTCGCGGTGTCCTGCAACAAGTCGATTCCGCACAGGCCAGATAGTTTCATTCGCGGATTGATGGCGCATCGCCGCGAGATGCGCCAATCGACCGCCGGCGCTGCCACCATTGAGACATCAAACGATATTTTCAACGAGGTGCTGTGCCAATCGATGGCCGATCTCAACATGCTAATGACCGAAACGCCGCAGGGCCGATACCCCTATGCCGGCATTCCCTGGTATTCAACGACGTTCGGCCGCGATGGTCTTATCACTGCGCTGCAAATGCTCTGGATCGATCCGAGGGTGGCGCATGGCGTGTTGAAGCGGCTTGCTTACTATCAGGCCAAAATCGTCGATCCGCTCGCCGACGCCGAGCCTGGCAAAATCCTGCACGAAATGCGCGGCGGCGAGATGGCTGCGCTGCGCGAGGTGCCTTTTGCGCAATATTACGGCAGCGTCGATTCGACACCGTTATTCGTGATGATGGCAGGTCTTTACGTCGAACGCACCGGTGACGACGAGACACTAATCGAATTGTGGCCCGCCATCGAAGCGGCGCTGGCGTGGATCGATGGTCCCGGCGATCCCGATCGAGATGGCTTTACCGAGTACCAGCGTGCTTCCGAGCAGGGGCTCGCCAATCAGGGCTGGAAAGATTCTTACGATGCGATCTTTCACGCCGATGGCCGCCTCGCCGAAGGCTACATCGCGCTCGCTGAAGTGCAGGGTTATGTGTATGCCGGCAAGCAACTGGCGGCGCGCTGTGCGCTCCGAATGGGATTGACTGACAAGGCGCGCAAGCTTGAGGCCGAGGCGCATCTTCTGGCTAAGCGATTCGAAGAGGCGTTCTGGTGCGAAGAACTCGGCACCTACGCGCTCGCGCTCGACGGAGAAAAACAGCCTTGCAAGGTCCGTACCTCGAACGCCGGACAGCTTCTGTTCACCGGCATTGTCAGCGAGGATCGCGCGCGCATGGTGGCCGCGGATCTGATGCGGCCGCATTTTTTCAGCGGCTGGGGCATCCGCACCGTGGCGCGGGGCGAAGCGCGTTACAATCCGATGTCCTATCATGATGGTTCGATCTGGCCGCACGACAACGCGCTGATCGCGCTCGGCCTTGCGCGTTATGGCTTGAAGCACTCGGTCGAGCATGTCTTCAAGGGTCTGTTCGATGCCGCCACCTACATGGATTTGCGGCGGCTGCC
>DASWQB010000012.1:0-15491 GCA_036398335.1 Afipia sp.
GAGGAACAGCAGAAAATCCAGAAGGAATTGGCCGCCGCCCGGGATAAACAGGCGGGCAAACAAGGTGCTTCCAAACAAACCAATCAGGGAGCGGCGCAGTAGGCCCAGCTTCCGGTGGCATGGGCCGGGGTTCGTGCTAGAACAACCACTTGCCGGTGATGATTTGCGCTGGCGGGCGTTGCGCCAGCCCGTTCCAACACGTTACCAAAGCCGTCAAACAGAATCTTCAAAACAGAGCCGTCAAAACAGAGCCGTCAAAACAGAGTCTTGGACCGATGGAAGAATTTTACCGTATTCGCAGACTGCCGCCTTATGTTTTCGAACAGGTCAACCGGGCCAAGGCGGCCGCGCGCAATGCGGGAGCCGACATCATCGACCTCGGCATGGGCAACCCGGATCTGTCCACCCCCCAGCACGTCCTCGACAAGCTGAAGGAAACGCTGGGCAAGCCGCGCACCGACCGTTATTCGGCATCCAGGGGTATTTTGGGACTGCGCCGGGCACAGGCCGCCTATTACGAGCGGCGCTTTGGCGTGAAACTGAACCCCGAGACCCAGATCGTGGCGACTCTCGGCTCCAAGGAGGGCTTTGCCAACGTCGCCCAGGCGATCACAGCGCCGGGCGATGTCGTGCTGGTGCCGAACCCGAGCTATCCGATCCACGCTTTCGGCTTTCTGATGGCGGGCGGTGTGATTCGCTCGGTGCCGGCGGAGCCGACGCCGGAATTGTTCCAGCATCTGGAACGCGCGATCATCCATTCGATTCCCAAGCCGATCGCGATGGTCGCGTGTTACCCGTCGAATCCGACGGCCTATGTGGCCTCGCTGGACTTCTACAAGGACCTCGTCGCTTTTGCGAAAAAGCACGAGATCTTCATCCTGTCGGATCTGGCTTACGCCGAACTCTATTACGACGGCGTGCCGCCGCCCTCGGTGCTTCAAGTGCCGGGCGCGATAGATGTCACCGTCGAATTCACTTCAATGTCGAAGACTTTCTCGATGGCGGGATGGCGCATGGGATTCGCGGTCGGCAACGAGCGCATCATCGCGGCGCTGACGCGGGTGAAGTCATATCTCGATTACGGCGCGTTCACGCCGGTGCAGGTCGCGGCCACGGCCGCGCTGAACGGGCCGCAGGACTGCATCAAGGAGATGCGCGATATTTATCGCAAGCGCCGCGACGCGCTGGTCGAATCGTTTGGCCGCGCGGGCTGGGACATTCCGCCGCCGGCGGCGTCGATGTTCGCCTGGGCGCCGTTGCCGGAGAAATTCCGCGGCGTCAGCAGCATGGACTTCGCCACTTTGATGGTCGAAAAATCCGGCGTCGTGGTCTCGCCCGGAGCCGCTTTCGGCGAGCATGGCGAGGGCTTCGTGCGCATCGCGATGGTCGAAAACGAACAGCGCATCCGCCAGGCTGCGCGCAATATCCGGCGCTTCCTTGATACCGGCGTGGAAACGTTGCACAACGTGGTTCCTCTCGCCAACCGGCGGTAGTTCTTCAATAGGTTTGAAGTCGATATGGTCGCTCCGCTCAAAGTGGGGATTGCGGGGCTCGGCACCGTGGGTGCCGAGGTTGTCCGTCTCATCGAACGCCAGCAGCGCAATCTGTCTTTGCGCTGCGGTCGGCCCCTGCGCGTGGTCGCTGTATCGGCGCGCTCGAAGGCCAAAAAGCGTGGCCTCGATCTCGGCGGCGTTGCGTGGGCCAAAGATGCGCTCGCGCTGGCGAGAGATCCCAAAATCGATGTGTTCGTCGAGTTGATGGGTGGGTCAGATGACCCAGCTTTGTCCGCGATTGATACGGCGCTTCAAGCCGGCAAGTCTGTCGTCACCGCCAACAAGGCGCTGATTGCCAAGCATGGCTCGAAGCTCGCCGCGCTCGCCGAAAAACACGGCGGTGCCTTGAACTATGAAGCCGCTGTCGGTGCGGCGATCCCCATCATCAAGACCTTGCGCGAGGGACTGGCGGGCACGTCGATTCATCGCGTTTATGGAATCCTCAACGGCACCTGCAATTACATCCTGACGCGGATGGAGCAGGAGGGTTTGTCGTTCGCCGAATGTCTCAAGGACGCGCAGCGGCTCGGCTACGCGGAGGCCAATCCATCCTTCGATGTCGACGGCCATGACACTGCGCAAAAATTATCCATTCTCGCGAGTCTGGCATTCGGCACCAAGGTCAATCAGAAAGCAGTTTATGTCGAGGGCATCTCGTCCATCGCGCCCGAAGATCTGCGTGCGGCGGAAGAACTCGGCTACCGGGTGAAACTGCTCGGCGTCGCGGTGCGCACCGAAACGGGTATCGAGCAGCGCGTGCATCCGACCATGGTGCCGCGCACCTCCTCGATCGCGCAGGTGATGGACGTGACCAACGCCGTGACGATCGATGGCGATGGCATTCCGCCCATCACGCTGGTGGGTCCCGGCGCGGGCGGTGCGGCCACGGCCTCCGCCGTTGTCGCAGATATTGCGGATATCGCGCGCGGCGTGCGCGCGCTGCCGTTTGGCCGGCCTGTCGACAAGCTCAAAGTCACGGCAAAAGCCCCGATGCGCAGGCACGAGGGCGGCTATTACATTCGCCTGATGGCCCGCGATCTGGCCGGCACCGCCGCCACCATCGCGACGCGGCTGGCGGAGCAGAAGATTTCCATTGAATCCATCGTACAGCGCCATCCCGATGGCGACCGTGCGGGGTCGGGCGTGGCCGCAAAGTCGTCACCCGTTCCGGTTATCCTGATTACCTACGCGACGAGCGAAGATGCCGTTTACCGCGCCTTGCAAGCGGTGCAGCAAGACCGGGTGATAACCGGCCGTCCGCAGGTCATTCGTATTGAAAAGAACTGACAGGTCCGGCTTGCTGTTCCAGCAAGCGGTCCCCGATCGAGGAGCAAGAAGATGTCCGTTATTTCCGTTCCGCCGCAGCTTTTGCTGGAGCGCATTCTGACCCTCGAAATCGTTCGCGTGACGGAGCGGGCGGCGGTATCGGCCGCGCGGCTGCGCGGTCATGGCAACGAAAAGGGCGCCGATCAGGCCGCAGTGGACGCGATGCGCCGCGAGTTGAACAAGATTCCGATCAAGGGCACGGTCGTGATCGGCGAAGGCGAGCGCGACGAGGCGCCGATGCTTTTTATCGGCGAGAAGGTCGGCGCGGAGTTCGGGCCGGAAGTCGACATCGCAGTCGATCCGCTCGAAGGCACGACATTGTGCGCCAAGGACATGGCGGGATCGATCGCCACCATGGCGATGGCGGAGGGCGGCACGCTGCTCAATGCGCCTGACGTCTACATGCAGAAGATCGCGATCGGTCCGGGCTATGCGAAAAACGTCATCGACCTCGATGCGCCGCCGGACGAAAACATCCGCCGTCTCGCACGTGCCAAGGACGTGCATCCGTCCGCGATCACGGCTCTGGTGCTCGACCGTCCGCGCCATGCCGACATCATCAATGCCATCCGCGGCACCGGTGCGGCCGTCCGCCTCATCACCGACGGCGATGTGGCCGGCGTCATCCACACCGCCGATCCGGAAAACACCGGCGTCGATATTTACATCGGCACCGGCGGCGCGCCTGAGGGCGTGCTGGCAGCCTCGGCGCTTCGTTGTATTGGCGGTCAGATGCAGTGCCGCCTGATCCTCGATACCGACGAAAAGCGCGAACGCGCCGCGAAGATGGGCATCAGGGACCCGAAAATGGTTTACGGAATCGAGGACATGGTGAAGGGAGATTGCCTGTTCGCCGCAACCGGCGTCACCGACGGCTCGCTGCTGTCAGGCGTGAAATTCCGCAAGCATGTGATCGAGACCGAGACGGTTGTGATGCGTTCCGTCACCGGCACGGTGCGCTACATCAAGGCCGAACATCGCCAGCTCGAGAAATTCCACCTCGATTAAGGGCATGACCCCGAAAAATGGGCGCCGGTTTTCTGTGAGGTCGTGCTCAAATAAAAGGACGCTCGTATGAGCGAGCGCGTCGTCATCCGCCCTTTGCGTGAGGACGAGCGCGCTGCCTGGGAGCCTTATTGGCACGCTTATTTGACATTCTACAAAGCCTCCGTACCCGCCGAGACGACAAACGTCACATGGCGGCGCTTCCACGATCCGGACGAGCCGATCTTCGCGCTTGGCGCGTTCGTGGACGGCAAGCTTTCCGGCATCGTGCATTATCTGTTTCATCGCTCGTGCTGGACCGTCGGTGACTATTGCTATCTTCAAGACTTGTATGTCGACGAGCGCGCGCGAGGGCAGGGGCTTGGCCGCGCGCTGATCGAGGCGGCGGCGGAGCGTGCCAAAGGGGCCGGAGCAAGCCGCATTCACTGGTTGACCCAGCTCGGCAACACGACAGCGCGCGTGCTCTACGACCAACTCGCCGACGATTGCGGCTTCATGCAATACCGCAGGATTTTCAAGGGAGTGCTGTGATGACCGAAGTAAAGGCGCTGCTGTTCGACACTTTCGGTACCGTAGTCGATTGGCGCGGCAGCCTGATCGCAGACTTCACGCAATGGGCGCATGGGAAAACCATCAAGGGCGATTGGGCGGCGCTGGTCGATTCATGGCGCGGATCCTACGTGCCTTCAATGAACGCCGTGAGAAAAAATCCCGAGCGCGGCTTTCTCACGCTCGATGAATTGCAACGCCAGTCGATTGAACCGCTTGCCGCAAGCCTTGGCATCAAGGGTTTGAGCGCGAAGGACTACGACTATCTCACCCGCGGCTGGCACAGGCTCGATCCATGGCCGGACAGCGTGCCGGGCCTGACGCGCTTGAAAACGAAATTCATTATCGGCCCATTGTCGAACGGCAATGTCGCGCTGCTGGTCGATCTCGCAAAATATTCCGGCCTGCCATGGGACGTCATCATGAGCGCCGAACTGTTTCGGCACTACAAACCCGATCCCGAAACCTATCTCGGCGCGGCGAAGCTGCTGTCACTGGCGCCCGAACAGGTCATGCTGGTCGCCGCGCATAATGACGACCTCGACGCTGCGCAAAAAGTCGGACTGAAAACCTGTTTCGTGCCGCGTGTCACCGAATATGGCCCGCATCAGAGCCGCGACTTCAAGGCGGACGGCGACTGGGACTATGTCGTCAAAGACATCGTTGATCTGGCTGGTCAGCTTGGTTGTTGATTGGCTGTTGAAGGCACCCAATTAGCGGCGCATTGAACTGTCATTAACCGTGTATTAAATGCACATTACTTGTCATGACGCTGCCAGCTTCCGCATTGCCGGTCGAAACGCCGCAGGCATTCCTCGGCGTGACCCTGTCGGCCACCAAAAAACTGTGGCGCGACCGTCTTGACGCGCGCGGCGCGGCGAAGGCGCTCGCCATCGCGCAGCGCTACCAGTTGCCTGAGATGCTGGCGCGCGTGATTGCCGGGCGCGGCATCGATATCGATGCGGTCGACGACTTCCTCGATCCGACAATCCGCAAGCTGATGCCGGACCCGTCCACCATCACGCAGATGGAGGCAGCGGCGAAACGCATCGCGGATGCCGCGACACGCGGCGAGAAAGTCGCGATCTTCGGCGACTACGATGTGGACGGCGCAACCTCGGCGGCTTTGCTCGCATGGCATCTGCGCCATTGCGGGCTCGATCCTCTCATTCATATTCCCGACCGCATCTTCGAGGGCTACGGTCCGAACGTTGACGCCGTGCGCGCGCTTGCGGCGAAAGGCGCGACGCTGCTGGTTACTGTCGATTGCGGCACGACCAGCATCGAACCGCTTGCTGAAGCCAAACGTCTCGGCATGGACGTGGTGGTGATCGACCATCATCAAACCGGTGACGAGTTGCCGGTTGTCGATGCGCTGGTCAATCCGAACCGGCCCGACGATCTGTCGGGCCTCGGTCATCTCGCCGCCGTTGGCCTCGTGTTCGTCACGCTGGTTGCGGTGAACCGCGAATTGCGCGCGCGCAATTTCTGGACCGATGAAATGCCGGCGCCCGATCTTCTCGGCGTGCTGCATCACGTTGCGCTCGGCACGGTGGCCGACGTCGCGCCGCTGCTCGGCCTCAACCGCGCTTTCGTCGCCAAAGGCCTGATCGCGCTGCGCCGGCGCGATCACATCGGCCACACAGCCTTGATGGATGTCGCGCGTCTCAACGGCCCACCGGAGGCATGGCATCTCGGCTTCATGCTGGGGCCGCGCATCAATGCGGGCGGTCGCATCGGGCGCGCCGATCTTGGCGTGCGTCTTCTGCTCGAAGGCGACGTGTCGGAAGCCGCGCGCATCGCCACTGAGCTGGATCGGCTGAACATCGAGCGCCGCGTGATCGAACAAGCCGCCGAAGCGCAGGCGGAGGCCGAGGCGCTGGCATCGTTGGGACTGGAAGACAAGGGCGCGGTGATTGTCACGGCGTCGGAGGGCTGGCATCCGGGCGTGGTCGGGCTTGTTGCATCGAGGTTGAAGGAGAAATTCTCGCGGCCCGCATTTGCGATTGCTCTGGAGCCGGGCGGCATCGGCACCGGCTCGGGCCGCTCGATCCCGGGCGTCGATCTCGGCAAGGCCGTGCGTCAGGCGGTGCATGATGGCATCCTGCTCAAGGGCGGTGGCCACGCGATGGCGGCGGGCGTCACGCTCAAGAAGGAACGGCTCGCTGAATTCCGCGCCTATATCGAAAGCGCGCTCGCCGCCGACGTGGCGCAGGCGCGGCATGTCAATGAACTGTTCATCGATGGTGCGGTGAGCGCGCGCGGTGTGACGACCGGGCTTGTGAACACGCTCAACCGCGCAGGACCCTTTGGCAGCGGCAATCCCGAGCCGATGATCGCGCTGCCGTCGCATGAGTTGGTGTACGCCGATGAAGTCGGGCAGGCGCATTTACGTTTGCGGTTCAAGTCCGGAGACGGTGCCATCGTCAACGGCATTGCGTTTCGCGCCATCGGGCAAAAATTGGGAAACGCGCTGATCGAAAATCGCGGCCAGATGCTGCATGTCGCCGGATCGCTCACCGTTGATCGCTGGCAGGGCGCGGAGCGCGTGCAATTGCGCGTGGCCGATGTCGCGGTGCCGGATTTGGGTCCGGCGGTGATAAGGTGAGCCCAAGATGCCCCGAGTACCCTGCGGCGGTTGTTGATTGACAGTCGACCATGTGTATCCTATAAGATACATGTGTTTGAAGTCCAGAAAACCAATGAATTCGACGATTGGCTTTCAGAACTTACAGACCATCGCGCCCTTGCGAAGATCATCGTGCGGATCGAGCGCCTTGCTGGCGGCAACGCAGGTGACGTGAAGGCTGTTGGCGGCGGAATTAGCGAAATGCGGATCGACCAAGGTGCAGGATACCGCATTTATTACAAACAAACCGGCAAGACGGTCATTCTGATTTTGTGCGGCGGCGACAAGTCCACCCAAGACAAAGACATCAAGCGCGCCAGGGAAATCGCGGCTGAACTGTGAAAGGACAGCACATGGCAAAAGTTTCCAAATTCGATGCGGCCGACTATCTCAAGACACCGGCCGCCATTGCGGCTTATCTCACGGAGGCGTTCGAGAGCAATGACGCTGCCTATATTCTCTCCGCGCTCGACACTGTTGCGCGGGCGAAGGGTATGACCAGCGTTGCGAATGAGACGGGCCTTACGCGCGAGAGTCTGTACAAATCTTTTGGCGGTCAATCGAAGCCGGAGTTCGACACCGTTCGAAAGGTTATGAACGCGTTGGGTGTCAAGATCGTCGTCGAGCCGATCGAAGACCAGAAGGTGGCTTGAGTCTGGAGCGCTTGCTTGGCTCGCTACGACGGTAGCTACGACCCCTGCCGGAGCCGCGCCAACACTTTGAGCCCCGCATAGCCGTCGGCGGGATCAAGCCCGGCCTTCACTTGAAAATTCTTCACCGCCTGCATGGTGTCGTTACCGACGCGCCCGTCGGTGCCGCCGGTATCGAAACCGGCCTGCGTCAGGCGCGTCTGCAACTCCTGCAACTCAGTCAGTGTCAGTGCGCGCTCCGAACCCGGAAAAGGCTGGCGGAACGGGCCGCCGCCGAGAATGCGGTCGCCGAGATGCACGATGGCGAGCGCGTAGTTCATCGAAGGGTTGTAGCTTCGCACCGCGTAGAAATTCGGCCCCAGCAGGAACGACGGCCCGCCGGGCTCCGGCGTCCAGAGTTGCGCGCTGTCGTTCGGGCGCGGAAATGGCTGACCATCGGCGCGGGTCACGCCGGACGCCGCCCACGCTGAATAGGTGCGGCCGGCTTTTGCCGTTCCGCTCGCGCCGGTGATTTCATAACCCCAATGCTCGCCGGGACGATATTTGCCGCGGCCCACCAGATAGCGCGCGGTCGAGGCCAGCGCGTCGGCGGGGCTGCCGAATGGCGAGACCCGCCCGTCGCCGTCATAGTCGAAGCCGACATTGAGCCAGACTTCCGGCATCCATTGGGTATGGCCCATCGCACCGGCCCATGAGCCGCGCATGTCCTGCGGCGAAGCCCAGCCTTTGTCGACGATGCGCAGCGCGTTGAGAAGCTCGGTTTCCCAATAGGCTTTCCGGCGCGGCTCGTTCCACGCCAGTGCCGCGAGTGCCGGAAACACCGGCTTCATGTGGTTCTGTTGCACCAAGGGATCGCCATAGGCGCTCTCGACGCCCCACAGCGCCAGCAGAGTGCCGCGCTCGACACCGAAATCTTTCTCGATGCGCGCGAACAGAGCCGCGTTCTTTTGCAGCGCGATCTTGCCGTTGATGATGCGCCAGTCGGAGACGCGGCGGTTGATGTATTGCCAGGTCTCTTCCTTGAATTCCGGCTGGTCGCGCATCTTGGCGAACACGCTCATGTCCGGCTCGATCCGGCTCATCGCGCGAATCCAGGTGCCTTCGGAAATCCCCTTGGCGAGGGCTTTGGCGCGAAATTTCTCGCGCCATTTGTCGAAACCGGGAGGAGAGGCGAAGGCCGATCTCGGATCAAGCGCAATGAGGCTTGCAGCCGCGCCAAGCAACGCACGCCGCGTGATCGAAAACCCGTTCTGTGAAGAATCGCGCCTATCCATGCCGCCACTGTAAGGGAGTGGTTGGCTTCGGCGCAAAGCCCAATCCGCCGCATCCTGATTCGAAAGGCCGCGGCGGGCGCGGGATTGCCCCGGTTCGATTAGTCCTTGGCGCGCTCGACGTAGGAGCCGTCTTCGGTCAGCACCACGATGCGGGTGCCGACCCCTATATGCGGCGGCACGTTGGTGCGCACGCCGTTCGACAGCACCGCCGGCTTGTAGGACGAGGACGCGGTCTGTCCCTTGGTGACCGGCTCGGTGTCCACCACTTCCAGCGTGGCGCGCTGCGGCAGGGTGATCGAGACAGCGATGTTGTCATGGATCGACAGCTTTACAGGGACGTTTTCCTGCAAATAGGGGGCTGAATCGCCGACAACGTCCTTCGACACCAGAAGCTGGTCGAAATTCTCGTTGTTCATGAAGTGGAAACCGTCACCGTCCTCATAGAGGAAATTGTAGTCGCGGTCCTCGACGAAAGCGCGCTCGACCTGGTCCGTGGTCTTGTAGCGCTCGGACACCTTGGTGCCGTCGCTGATGCGGCGCATTTCGATCTGGCTGACCGGGGTTCCCTTGCCGGGATGGATGTTCTCGGCGGTCAGAACGACATATAGCTTGCCGTCCTGCTCGATGATGTTGCCCTTGCGGATCGAACTTGCGATGACTCTGACCACGGATAATGTTCCTAAGCTCTTGGGACGGGCGCGAGCCAGCGGAAGCGGGCGGCGCGAGGCGGTTTCGGGCTGCAACATACTGATTTGCCCCTCCAATGCTACCCCCTTTGCCGTGTTCACCACGTCCCTGGGGTCTGATCGTTGATGGATATGCCCACAAAGCCTTCGCCCTGGTGGTCGCCGCACCGCCATGCCGACCGTGCGCCGTTTTTGCGGGCGCGGGGCGAGGTGACGCGGGCGCTGCGGCGATGGTTCGAGACACAGGGCTTCACCGAGGTTGAGACCGGCATTTTGCAGGTCTCGCCGGGCAACGAAACCCATCTGCATGCGCCGATGACCGGCCTGAGCGCGCCTGATGGCGAATCATCAGTGCGTTATCTGCGGACCTCGCCGGAGTTCGCCTGCAAGAAACTGCTGGCGGCGGGCGAGGAGAAGATTGTCGAATTCGCCCGCGTGTTTCGCGACCGCGAGCAGGGCCGGGCCCATCTGACCGAGTTCACCATGCTGGAATGGTACCGCGCGGGCGCGCCTTATGATTCGGTGATCGCCGATACAATGGCGGTGATCGGCGAGGCTGCCCACGCGACCGGCATCAGGAATTTTTCGTTTCGTGGCGGCAGCGCCGATCCGCTCGCACCGCCAGAGCGGATCAGCGTGGCGGAGGCTTTCAGGCGCGATGCTGGTCTCGATTTGCTGGCGACCATCGAGGGCAAGGAGGGCGAGCGCGACGCATTGGCTGGCGCCGCGCAGAATCTCGTACGCGTCACGGACGACGACAACTGGTCCGACATTTTCAGCAAAGTTCTGACCCAGCATATCGAGCCGAAACTCGGGCAGGGACGTTTGACCATTCTCGACGAATATCCCGCACCGGAGGCTGCGCTCGCGCGGCAGAAGCCATCCGATCCGCGCGTCTCCGAGCGGTTCGAGGTTTATGCCTGCGGTGTCGAACTTGCGAACGGCTTCGGCGAACTGACCGACGCGAGCGAACAGCGGCGGCGTTTCAAGCAGGCCATGGATGAGAAAGAGCGCCGCTATGGCGAGCGCTATCCGCTGGATGAGGATTTTCTCGACGCGGTGCGTCAAATGCCCGATGCGAGCGGCGTGGCTCTTGGCCTCGATCGCCTCGTGATGCTGGCGAGCGGCGCCAGCCGGATCGATCAGGTGGTGTGGAGTCCGCAATCGTGAAAGTTACGGCCACGCTGCGCCAGCCGCTTGAACTTGTCGAACATGGCTTTGCATCGGGCGAAGCGTTGCTAGCGCTCGAAAAAGTCGCGTCGCGCTATGCGGTGGCGATCACGCCGGATGTTGCCGCTCTGATCGATCCGAACGATCCGGACGATCCGATCGCGCGGCAATATTTGCCAGACGCGCGGGAGCTGGAAACGCAACCCAATGAGAACGCTGACCCGATCGGCGATCACGCCCATTCGCCGGTCGAAGGCATTGTGCATCGCTATCCCGACCGGGTTCTGTTCAAGCTGGTGCATGTCTGCGCGGTGTATTGCCGGTTCTGTTTCCGCCGCGAGATGGTCGGTCCCGGCAAGGAAACGGCGCTGCCTGCCGAAGCTTACAGTCGCGCGCTGGATTATATTCGTGCGCACCCGCAGATCTGGGAGGTGATTCTCACCGGCGGAGATCCGTTGATGCTTTCAGGCCGGCGCTTGACCCAGATCATGGCGGACCTCGCCGCGATCAATCATGTCAAGATCATCCGCATTCACACCCGGATTCCCGTGGCCGATCCGTCCCGCATCACCGATGAGACCGTCGCCGCTCTGCGGCAAAACGGCGCGACACCACACAACGCAACGATTTGGCTGGCGCTGCATGCCAATCACCCGCGCGAACTGACGCCGCAGGCGCGTGCGGCCTGCGCGCGCATCGTGGACGCCGGAATTCCGATGGTCAGCCAGTCGGTGTTGCTGCGCGGCGTCAACGACGATACGCAAACGCTCGAAGATTTGATGCGTGCTTTCGTGGAATGCCGGATCAAGCCGTATTATGTGCATCACGGCGACCTTGCGCCGGGCACATCGCATCTGCGGACCACGCTGGCGGAAGGGCAGGCCTTGATGCGCGCGTTGCGCGGGCGTGTTTCGGGATTATGTCAGCCGGACTATGTGCTCGATATTCCGGGCGGTCACGGCAAAAGTCCGGTCGGGCCTGGCTATGTATCCGGCGCAAGTGAGACAGATGGCAACCAGAACTATCGTGTGATCGACTATTGCGGCGACGTGCATCATTATCGGGATGGAACGCCACGGTGAGCGGCGGCATTGAGCCGGACGATCAGGGGCAGACATAAAACAGGCGTCGGAAGGAATGCAGGAGGCTTTGATGCGCACACGAACAGGATTGATTGTCGGTTTTTCGCTTGGTGTTTCCTTGCTCGGGCTGGCAGCGGCGTCGGCACAGGGGCCTTCGTCGGGAAGCTCAGGCATTGGCGGTCCGGCGAGCCCGACCGTTCCGCCGTCGCTGTCGCCTTCCGGGCCGACGCCCCAGGCGCCGGTCGGCCATTTCCAGCCGCGCCGGGATTCGGTGCCGGCAGAAAACTCGAGTCCCTATCAGGAATCCGCCGAGGACAAGGCCCTCGATCGCAAGATCAAGAGCATTTGCCGGGGGTGCTGATTTCCGGCCCCGCCTGGCGGTTTGAGCGCTTAGGCGAAGAGCTTGCCGTCACGCGCGGCAAGCGCCATGCCGATCAGCGTCGCACCGCCGAACATCAGAGTGATGCGGCGAGAAGTCCGACCGCATCGGTTCACGGTGAAAAGTTTTACCGCAGATGCGAAGTTTTGCGAGGGACTTCCCCGAAAATGCTCCTTATCAAGCGGCACTTTGTCATAGCGCACTTTTGTTCAATTGCATGATGCATTTGCCCGGGCGCAGTATCGACGCGCGAAGGGGCTTCCTTTATGGTTTTACGGGGAGGCCGTCCGGGTTTCCGTACCGTCCGGCCGCCGCCGGGAAATGGGCAAACCAGCTTTGCGGTGTTTGGTAATTCGACCAACAATCAAAAATTCAGAGGGGAGATTTGAATGTTTTCCAGGATCGTGTGTGTTGCTGCCGTGCTGACATTGGGAAGTCCGGTCATGATGGCCTCGGCGCAGACGCCGGCTCCGGCAGCCCCCGCGGCTGCCGCGCCGGCTCCGTCGAAGATGAAACTGACCGCGGCGAAGATAAAGGAATTGCGTGCCAAATGGAGTGCGAACAAGCCCAAGATGAAGGCGTGCCGCAGCGATGCCAAGAAAAAGGGTCTGGACGGAGACGATCGCATTTTCTTCATTGAAGATTGCATGACCAAAAGCTGATCGCGCCTGGCGCGCCGGCCACATTTGCAGGTGTGAAAGCAGCATGGCGGCGAAAGCCGTCATGCTTTTTCATTTTGAAGTGATTTCAATGGGCGCGGCTGGTTCAATCGCTCGCTGTCTATCGATTTCGAAATGTGTAAATGCGGTGCATTTTACTTGAATCGCATGCCATAATACGACCGGCCGATATTGGAATATTTTGAGAAAAAGGCGCCCAATGGTTTTGATGTGCACCGGAAAAATGGCCCGATTTTTTGTCGGCATCGTTATTTGCCTGTCGGCAAACGAAGCCGCATACGCCCAATCTTCCACACAAGCTACGCCTTCCACGCAGGCTACGCCCGCGGCCCAAGGCCAGTTTGACCGCGCAGTCGAACAATATACCTGCAAGGATATCGTCCGCGAGGCCGGATCGAGCCGTGATGTCGCGATTGCTTTCCTGCACGGGTATCTTCTCGGCAAATCCGGCGCGTCAAAATTCAACATCGAGACGCTGCAAAATCAAACCGACGCCTTCATCGAGCGCTGTCTGGATAACCCCAAGGACAAGGCTGAAGACGTGATGATGCAGATCAAGAAATGATGTCGCGCAAAGCCGCTTCCAGGCGCAATTCCAGACAGCGCACGGTGATCGCCGCGCTGGTCGCGGTTGCCATTCCGATCGCGGCAAGAAGCGAACCCTGCAATCCGATCATCGACGGCACTTACTGCGCGACCCAGATGCCGACAGGACGCGCGGCGGAATTGTCAGCAAGGAGCATGAATCCGATCCGCTCCATCGGAGGTGATTTCAACTTTGGTTCGTCGCAGGATTCGCCCGGCACTTTGGGCAGCATCAGTTTTCGCGGAGGCGGCTCGCGCTGCGTTGGATCGATGATCCGCAGCCGCTGCAGCTAAGAACCGGCGCGCCCCCAACAAAAGAGGCATGATGCGCAGCGTCATGCCTCTCCATCGGGTGTGCGAAGGTCGAGCCGAACCATTTATTGAGGGATTCCTTCCACCGCATAGACGCGAAATTTCGCATATTTGTCCCCGACCTTTTTAGCTTCGATGAAGGCAGGCGACGAGTAGGCGGCCTGCGCTTTCTCCAGCGTCTCGAACTGCCAGATGGTCACGCGGCCCTTGGGGGCATCACCGAAGATCGGCACTGTTTTTCCGCCGCGCACGATCTGCTTTCCTCCCGCGTCCGTCAAAGCCTTGATCGCGAGTGGCCCGAATTCCTTCGTGAAGCCCTCCGGATCTGAAACCTCGAGCTCGGCTACGGCATAGGCGGGGGGCTTTGCCTGTGCGTGCAATTCATGCCCGGCAAATGCGCAGATTCCTGTTCCCAAACATAAAGCCAACGCTGGTCTGAAATTGGCACGCATGGTTGACCCTCCATTTTGTGAATAATGACGATAACAATCGGTTTGCTGCAGCGATATGACCGGCTTTCCGATGCTCCCGCCGCTTCATGCCGGGCGAAGCAATTTGGCGGCTAATGACGTGTCCGCGCGGCAGTTAAGGACAATCCAGAGTAGTGTTCCCGGCGCCAAGGGCCCCGGCGAAGCCTATTTTATCCACAATGACGTCTGCCTCGCCTTGAATACGTGCGTCTTTGTTTCGCGTAATGTGTGGCCTTCGAATCAACGAGGGTAAAATGGCAGTACAACTTACAAAGTCTCAGCTCATCGAAAAGATCGCGGAATCGACTGAAATTTCAAAAAAAGAAGTCAAGGGCGTTCTCGATACGCTTGCATCGATCGGATACAAGGAGCTGAAGAAAGCCGGTGTGTTTCTTCTGCCCGGGTTCGCGAAGTTCGTTGTTATCAAAAAGCCGGCGACGAAGGCGCGCAAGGGAACAAACCCTTTCACCGGCGAGCCGATGACATTCAAGGCAAAACCTGCTCGCAAGATTGTAAGAGCGCGGCCCGTGAAGGCGGCGAAGGACGCCGTTTAACTTCGGCAAGTACGTTTCTGAAAACCCCGCTGCGGCGGGGTTTTTTGTTTGAGAGCCGATGATGATGCGATAGGGCCGGGGTATTTGAACCACGAACAATCTGACGACCGGCGCCCGGTCCTCAGTCTTCGCCCGCAGGAACTTGAAGCGTCCGGCCTTGATATACTGCGGAGCGAACCGGCGGATTTGCTGATCTCATTCGATCTGATCGCCCTTTGCCAGGCGCGCCGCTGCCAAAAGCCGTTCCCGGAACTTGTTCGTTACGAGGATGGAGCCAAACTTTGTCAAATGGGTCGCGTCGCTATAAACCGGGTTGCCATCGATAAGCATATTGCACGTGTCGGTGGTGCATAGCGCGTCGAACGGATTTAGAAATGTTGCATCGTGTGGAAGTTTCAAATCAAGCAGCCTGTTAATTTGTGCGCGTTCAGCAAGTGGCTGGTCTTGAATCAATGATTTTTCGCAAGACGATTTGAAAGACAGCCATGGGCGGCTGACGCAATCCAGAACACTTGAGATTCCCGCAGCTGTACCGGGCACGCTTCCAATTACAAAAAGGTCTTTCACCTTAAGACGTTTTTTCAGTG
>DASWQB010000013.1:0-3670 GCA_036398335.1 Afipia sp.
GCTATCGCTTGGTTAGCGCGCAAGCGCGGCGCGCGCGGCCTGCAGCTTGGCAAAATCCTCACCGGCATGGTGGGACGAGCGCGTCAGCGGGCTGGCCGAGGCCATCAGAAATCCCTTGGTGAAGGCAACCTTCTCATAACTCGCAAACTCATCGGGCGTCACATAGCTCATCACCGCATGATGCTTCAGGCTAGGCTGGAGATATTGCCCGATGGTGAGGAAATCGACATCGGCCGAACGCAGATCGTCCATCACCTGCAGGACTTCATGCCGCTGCTCGCCGAGTCCGACCATGATGCCGGACTTGGTGAAGATCGTGGGATCAATTTCCTTCACCCGCTGCAGCAGCCGGATCGAGTGGAAGTAGCGCGCGCCGGGACGGACCGTGAGATATTGCGAGGGCACCGTCTCCAGATTGTGGTTGAACACGTCGGGCTTGGCCGCGACGACGACCTCCAGCGCGCCTTCCTTGCGAAGAAAATCGGGGGTCAGTATTTCGATGGTGGTTGTGGGGCAGCTTGCGCGGATCGCTCGAATGGTCCGCGCGAAATGCTCTGCCCCGCCATCGGCGAGATCGTCACGATCGACCGAGGTAATGACGACATGATGCAGCCCGAGCTTTTTCACCGCGAGAGCGACATGCTCCGGCTCGGATATATCGAGCGCGCCCGGCATGCCGGTCTTGACGTTGCAAAAGGCACACGCACGGGTGCAGGTGTCGCCCATGATCATGAAGGTGGCGTGCTTCTTGTCCCAGCATTCACCAATATTGGGACAGCCGGCCTCCTCGCACACCGTGACGAGGCCGTTCTCCTTGACGATATTGCGTGTGTTCGCATAGCCGCGCGAGGTCGGCGCGCGCACGCGAATCCAGTCGGGCTTGGGCGGCGACTTGGCGTCCGGACGATTGATCTTTTCCGGGTGGCGCGGCCGAACCTGCGTCGTTGATACGGTATCGATGAGGACGACCATCAGTCTCTGTCTCTGGGCAGACCTCGAATCCGCCTCCCTTACGTAAGCCCGCAGGCGGCTTGCTGCAACCCGCCCGGCCCATGCTAGTCTGGAACAGCCCTAGCACATCCCGCGCGTTTGCGCCTGCCGCAGCCGCATCACCAGCCCATGCCAGATGCCTGAAATCCGCAAGCCGCGCCCTCTGGGCCGCCTTTTAAAGCGCAGATTCTTCTCCCGCAGCGTCCATGAGGTTGCGCCCGACCTGATCGGGGCGACGCTCTTGGTGAACGGCGTCGGCGGTATCATTGTCGAGGTCGAGGCCTATCACCATACCGACCCGGCCGCGCACTCCTATAATGGTCCCACGCCGCGCAACGCTGTGATGTTCGGCCCGCCGGGCTACCTTTATGTGTATCGCTCCTACGGCATTCACTGGTGCATGAATTTCGTTTGCGAACCGGAAGGATCGGCCAGTGCCGTTCTGATCCGGGCGCTGGAGCCGACACATGGTTTGGCCGCCATGCGCCGGCGGCGCGGATTGCACGATGAACGCGCGCTGTGTTCAGGACCGGGCAAGGTGTGTGAGGCGCTCGCGGTGAGCGACAAGCACAACGGCGTGCCGCTTGATACAGGGCTGATTGAAGTTCATGAGCGGACGCAACCGACACAGATCGTCACCGGCGTACGCATCGGCATCACCAAGGCGGCGGACAGGCCGTGGCGCTATGGACTGCTGGATTCGCGGTTTGTCAGCAAGCCGTTCACGAGCGGCGTATCGTCAAGTCCGTCAGTTGCGCGAAGAGGATGATCGGCAGCACGGCGATGCCTATCGGCAGGAAGGCAAATGCGGCGTTATGGGTGACGTCCCACGCGACCCCGGCGAGGAGCGAAATCATCATCGCGATACTGTAACCGATCGTGAATACGCCGGCCGACATCCGCGGCACGTCGTCAGGTGCGGCCAGCAGCGCGGGCAAAGTCAGCACGAGGGTAAGCACGATCGCGCAGGCAAATCCGATCATCGCGGTGGCAAGGATCATTTCCCAAGGCCGCGACGCAAGCAAAATGCCGATGACACCGGAAAGCCCCAGGATGCCGGCGCAAAACAGCGGCCATTTCTTTCGCTCCCACTTGCTCGCCATCACCAGCAGAATGAAGGACCCGGGCAGTTGTCCGCCATTGAGCGCGGTCAGCGCCGGAGCGATCAACTCGGTACGGTCCGTCTGCAACAAAAATCCGGGCAGGAAAGCATTGGTGCAGAAATAAAGCTGGTTTGCTCCGCTCATCATGAGAGCGACCTTCCAGAGCAACGGGTCGCGCCAATCGGGCATCCAGTGCCGGTGCCGCGCGGGCGGCGCGCCGCTGCCGCCGGGCTGGAAGAAAAATATTACCAGTGCGATCAATACCAGCGGAATCGACCAGAATACGAGATGGCCGCGCCAGCTTCCTGCAACCAGAAGCAGCACGAGGCCCGTCAGTGCGACCGGAATGACCTCACCGACCAGCAACCCGTTGGTATAGACGGCTGTCGCAAATCCAATCCGATGCGGGATCCATTGCCGCACGGTCGGCGGCATGGCCGGCTGCATCACCGCAATTCCAGCCGCCATCAGCGCCGTCGAGGCATAGAGACCGAGCGATCCGAACGCAAAACCGCGCAGCGCCGAACCTGCGGCCGCAATAAGAAGCCCCGTGACCAGCGCGGGAACGGCGCCGATACGCGCGATCAGAAGCGAACCCGGCACCGCGATCAGAGCGAACAGGAACACCGGAATTGCATTGAGCACACCAACTTCCGTGCCCGACAATTTCAGGTCCAGAATGATAAGGGCAAGGATCGGCGGGACGGCAAGGATCGTCAGCCGCAAACCGTTGCCGGCGAGCCAGAGAAGGACGAGAGCGCGAAGCGGCGAGGACTGTGCCGGGCTCATTCGGCACCCTTGAGGCGCTCCAGGGCCTCAAGAATCTTGGCGCGGCGCGCCTCTGCCTCCTCGCGTTTCTCGCGCTGTTCGTCGATGACGTCTTCCGGCGCGCGCGCGACAAAATCCGCGTTGCCAAGCTTGGCGTCGACGCGCTTGATGTCGCCGTCCGCCTTCGCAAGCTCCTTGTCGAGCCGCGTGCGCTCCGCACCCAAATCCACAACGCCCTTCAGCGGGATCGCCGCCACCTCGCCGCGCACCAGAAGTTGTAGCGAGCCTTGCGGTGCGTTCTCGGCGAATGAAATATCGGCGACACGCGCCAGACGCTTGATGACATCGCTCCAGCGGTTCGCGCGCGACTGCATCTCGTTTGAGGCCTTCACCAGCGTCAGCGGAAACAGCGTTGCGGGCGGAATGTTCATTTCCGAGCGCACCGACCGGATCGCTGTGATGAGATCAACCAGCCAGCCGATCTCCGCTTCCGCCGCCGGATCGCTGAACGGTTCGGGCATCGGAGAATACAGCACAGGAATCGCAATCGGATCGCCAGCCATTGCCGCCTGAATCACGGGATCGATCTCCGCCTGCTGTCCCAGCGGCCATGCGGCCAGTGCAAGCATGCCATCGCGCTTTTCCGTCACCGCCCACAATTCCTCGGTAATGAACGGCATGAACGGATGCAGCAGTTTCAGGATTTCGTCGCGCGCCCATGCGACGGCGGCCTGCGTCTCGCTTTTGGCTGGACCATCGGGGCCCATCATCACCGGCTTGGCGAGTTCGAGATACCAGTCGCAATACAC
>DASWQB010000014.1:0-9880 GCA_036398335.1 Afipia sp.
TATTGCGGCGTCTGCATCGCAACGACATAGGACACACCGTTATCCGGATTGAGATAATAGGTGGGCGCAACCTGAGAGGAGCCGGCGAGATTGACCACAAGACTATTGGTCACATCGCGCTCTGTCACCCCGAGATACTGCGCGCGCGTACGGTCGACATCGACATTGAAGGTCGGATAGTTCGGCGATTGCTGAATTCGCGCATCGGCGACGCCTGGAATCCGGCGCAGCCGCCGAAGCATGTCGTTGGCGTAATTGTAGTTGGCATCGAGATTGGCGCCGCGGATTTGGAGATCGATCGGAGCCGGCGATCCAAAATTCAAGATCTGACTGACGATATCGGCAGGCAGGAAAGCAAAAGAAACGCCCGGGAAAGCACGCGGCAATTGTTCACGCAGCGCCTTGATGTAAACGTCGCTGGGCTGGTGGCCCTCCTTTAGCTTGATCTGGATATCGCCGTCTTGCGAACCCACCATGCCGGTGTTGTTGTAGGTCATGTTGATGCCGCTGATCGGCAGACCGATATTGTCGGTCATCGTCTCGAGCTCGTCGGCCGGTATTACTTGGCGGATCGCCTTTTGAATATCGGCGAGTTGATTGGCAGTTTCCTCGACACGCGTGCCCACCTGGGTACGTACGTGAACCAGAATTTGTCCGGCGTCGACGGATGGGAAGAAATTACGTCCGAGGAACGGCACCAGTAAAAATGAAGCGGCCACAAACAACAAAAAGCACGCCGTGAAGACGCCGCGATGATCGAGCATCAGGCGCAGTAAGTCGCGATATGCCTCGCGGAAACGTTCAAAGCTCCGTTCGAACGCACGCTGGAAACGGACGAGCGGATTGTTCGATGGCTGCGGCGGAATCGGTTTGCCGTTTTCGTCATGCGGATGCGGCTTGAGCAGATACTTCGCCATGGTCGGCGCAAGCGTGCGCGACAGTAAAAACGACCACGCCATCGCGAACATCACCGCCAGCGCCATCGGCACGAACAGGAATCGCGATACGCCGGTGAGAAAGAACATCGGCACAAACACGATACAGATACAAAGCAGCGACACGAATGCGGGTGTCGCGATCTGCGCAGCACCGTCGAGAATCGACGGTTCGACCTCCTTGCCCTGCTCCAGATGGAAATTGATGTTCTCGATCGTAACCGTTGCGTCGTCGACCAGGATGCCGACGGCAAGCGCAAGACCGCCAAGCGTCATGATGTTGAGCGTTTCGCCGATCAGCGACAAACACACGATCGCGCCCAGCACCGACAATGGGATCGACACAGCGATAATAAGGGTCGACCGCCAGCTGCCGAGAAACAGCAGAATCATCACACTCGTGAGCAACGCAGCGAGTATTCCCTCCCTCGCCACACCTTCGATGGCCCCGCTAACGAATACAGATTGATCGCCGACCAGCCCGACCTTGAGAGTATCGGGCATGGTGTTCTGAACATCTTTCAGCTTCTGCTTGATGCCCGCAATGATATCGAGCGTCGAGGTCGTGCCCGCCTTAAGGATCATCAACAAAACGGACCGGTTACCTTCGACATGCACGATGTTGGTCTGCGGCGGATTGCCGTCACGCACCTGCGCCACGTCGCGGATATAAACCATCGCGCCGTTGACGGTCTTGATCGGCAGATTGCCAAGCTCGGGGACTCTGATCGGGGAATTGTTGAGCTGGATGTTGTATTCGAACTGGCCGATCTTCTGCGTGCCGACTGGCGTAATGAGATTTTGCGCAGCCAGCGCATTCGCAACATCCTGACCGGTCAGTCCGAGCGATTGCAGCGCTGTCGGGTTCAGATCGATCTGAATTTGACGCGTCTTGCCGCCGAACGGAAACGGAATTGCCGCGCCGGGCACAGTGATCAATTGCGTGCGGAGCTGATTAACCGCGAGATCGGCGAGATTCTGCTCGGTCAATCCTTGGCCAGACAATGCAAGCTGGAGGATCGGCACCGTCGAGGCGTTGTAGTTCAGAATCAACGGCGGCGTCGCGCCCGCAGGCAGAAACTTTAGAATGGTCTGCGCGATCGCGGTGACCTGCGCGTTCGCAGTGCGAATGTCGACATTCGGCTGGAAGAAAATCTTGATGATGCCGATGCCGTTATAGGAGTTCGCAGTAATGTGTTCGATATCGTTGACGGTCGTAGTCAGCGAGCGCTCGAACTGAGTGACGATACGACCGCCCATCTGGTCCGGTGGCAGCCCGGTATACTGCCAGACCACCCCGATGACCGGAATGCGGATGTCAGGAAAAATGTCGGTGGGCGTACGCAGCGCGGCAAGCGGGCCAACGATCAGGAGCAACAGGGACAGCACCACCCACGTGTAGGGCCGCTCAAGTGCGATGCGTACAAGCCAATTCATCCCGTCGCTTTTTCATTCTGTGATCTGTGGGACCCCGAAGGGAAAACGGCCTTTTCGCCGCTAGGTCTGTATACGAAAGGATGGCCGATATTGGCAACGCCGCTATAGTCACAGTCTGGTGTTCTGGCTGCTGTAAACCCTAATAAATTCGGCTAGTTCACTGTCCATCGGGCTCAAGTCCGGGGTGCGGCACAGACGCCCTGCACCTTCCAGAATCAGGACCAAAGCGGTACGCAAGAAAATGTCGTATTTGTATCTCGCCATCGCCGTGATTTTCGAGATCATTGGCACCGCCGGATTGCAGGCGTCGCAGCAATTCACCAAGCCAAAACCATTGATTCTGACCGCTATCGGATACGCAACGGCGTTCTACTTCCTGTCCCTCGTTCTGCGCACCATGCCTGTCGGTGTCGCTTACGCGCTGTGGTCCGGTTTCGGCATGATCCTCATCACGATCGTGGGTCTGTTCTGGTTCGGTCAACGCCTCGATTGGCCGGCGGTCATTGGCCTAACCCTTATCCTCGCCGGGGTGGTCACGATCAATTTGTTCTCGGAAACCGTCGTTCACTAGGATGATCTCGCCATGATGAATCGCAACGTCCTATATGCGCTCCTTGGAGCTCTCATCGTCGCTGTCGCGGTGCTCGGCTATAATCTCTATCAGGAGAGAAAAGAGCCACAGGGACTGCAGATCAATATCGGCCCTGGCGGCGTGAAGGTTCAGGACAAATGACCTCGATATGCAGGCGAAAGCCAAAGCGAGCGTGGATGCTGGCGTGCTGCGCGTGGATGATTTGCATCGCACCCGCCCGCGCCGACGTAGTGACGCGCGAATCCGATATTACCGGAATGCGGCTGGGCCAGCATATTCTGGTCGATGACGGATCGTGCCCGACGGGGCAGATCAAGGAAATCGCCGGCACCAAATTGAGCGCGCAAGGTGTCGCGGTAGTTCGCAAATGTATCGATCGCAAAACCGCGAAACGCTAGCGCCTGGCGTGTTGGTTCGCTCATTTGCAACATTTTGAAGACACGCTTCGCGGCGTGGTGCGCGGTGTGTCTGCGGCCTATCGGTCAGCGGCCTATCGGCCTTTGACCCATAAATCTTTTGCCGTGAACCTTTCCCACGAGCCTTTTGACAGACATCTTTTGAATGGACCCCACTCGTCGATTGCGGCGAAGCCTGCCCGCATTCGGCCGGTTCGGCCAATTTGCAATTCTCGTGCGACAATTCACCGATTTTCTTTGGTTTTTTTGCGGGGACCATCCGCATTTGCGGGTGACGCCCGGTTCCACCTGACTACACTGGACCCACGCGGCGACGTCCGGCGCCCGTCTGTGCAGAGAGACAACCGGACCGGAGGCGAAATATGTCGGGCACGATTATCAACCTGATTATTCAGATTATCGCGGGCGCCATCGGCGGAAACGTCGCAGGCGGCGCGTCCAAGAACCTTGACCTCGGCACCATCGGAAACTCCATCGCAGGTGCGGTCGGTGGCGGCGTCGGTGGCCAGATTCTCTCGGCGCTGGTGCCGTTCCTGGCCAATGCCGGCTCGACGGTGGACATTGGCGCGCTCGCCGGTCAGGCCGTCGGCGGCGGTGTGGCGGGTGCGGTCGTGACCGCCCTCGTCGGCGCGATCAAGAACCGTACCGCATAAGGCCAACCGGGCGGCGGGATGTGTATTGCGACACGTCTCGCCACCCGCTTGTTATCCCGACACGAAGTCGCTGCATTTCTGAATTGTGTCGCTGCCGCCCCACGGCATGATCGGTACGGACGAGGTTGAGTTCTTCGGCGAGCCGTCGATCAGTTTGTCAGAATACACCATATAAACCAGCACGTTTCGCTTGGTGTCGCAGCCGCGAACGATCTGCATCTTCTTGAAGAACAGCGAACGGCGCTGACGAAAAATATCGTCGCCCTGAGCGAACTTGTTCTTGATGCGGATCGGCCCGATCTGGCGGCACGCCAGCGATATATCGGAAACCTGTTCGGCAAGACCGAGCCAGCCCTTAAAACCGCCCTTTTCCGGCACCGTGAAATGACAGGCGACGCCTTCAATCTCGGGATCGTCGATGCCGTATGTCGCGAGCTTGTCATCCGGGCTCAGCAATTTGAACACGGTTGACCGGCGAAAGATCATATCCGGATCATCAGCAGCCCGTGCCGGGAGCGCAGTCATCAAGGTTGTGGCCAGTACGGCAAACCCGGCGATGGAGGAAACAATCGCCCGCACGAGATTTTTATGGGTCTGATATATCATTCCTCGTCGCTCCCCTGAGAGGCTGCCTTTGGTCATATCCCGGAACCTTATGTGGGGAGCCTGTTTTTGGGTTTGCAGGGCTTGAATGCCACGCAATTGTGACGGGGGATCGCCCGCATCGTTAATAGAAGCGCAGCAAGCACCAGATACATTTGGGCGACAGCTGCGGTATTTGGGCGCGTCCGGCTGGTGAACCTGATACCCGTCTGCGACACTTAGATGTTTGGAATCAATTTTTGGGGACTGTGCGCGTGAAATACGACCTGACCTCTTCGGCCAAAGCGCCGCGCTCGACATCCGGTACGCGGGGAATTTCGGCTCTTTCCGGAACGGCCCTATCCACGGCGCTGGCGATAGCAATTTTCACAAGCGCGCCACTCCCCGCACAGGCTCAGGTATTTTGGGGACCGGACGATTATGATTCCGGCCGCCGGTTCGAGAGCCGGCCTTTCGAAAACAGGTCTTTTGAGAGCAGGTCCTTTGAGCACAGGCCCCGCCGCGCCGCGCGGATCAAGCATCGCCGCGAGGCCGAGCCGATGGTCAAGGAAACCTCCAAGCCTCAGGGTCCGGTCGTCATCACCATTTCGATCGACCAGCAGAGATTGAAGCTCTACGACGCCAACGGACTTTTCGCGGAATCGCCGGTGTCCACCGGCATGCGCGGACATTCGACACCGATGGGTGTGTTCAGCGTCATCGGCAAGGAAAAATTCCACCGCTCGAACATCTATAGCGGCGCGCCGATGCCCTATATGCAGCGCATCACCTGGTCCGGCGTTGCGATGCATGCGGGCGTCCTGCCCGGCTATCCCGCATCCCACGGCTGCATCCGTATGCCGATGAATTTCGCGGTTCGCATGTATGGCTGGACCAGGCAGGGCGCACGCGTCGTGATCGCGCCGAACGAATTGTCACCGGCGGACTTCTCGCATCCGTTGTTGTTCACGCGCAAACCGGACCCGGTCCCCGTGGCGGCCGCACCCGCGGCCGACGCGCCGAAGGACGTGATATCGACGCCCAAATCGGATAAAGCCATCGCCGATGTGGCGGCGAATATAAAAGCGGCAGACGCGGACAAGCCCGAACTCCGCTCCTCACAGACCCCCGGTTCCAGCGAACAGATACAGACGGCGGATGCCAGCGGCGCTGTACCGCAAAAGGTCAACGATGCGATGGCGAAGTCGGCCGACGAAAAGGCTGATGTGGCCACCGATGCTGAACTGAAAAAGGACAAGGACCAGACTCGCCAGCTCGGTGATGACAAGCCTGTGACAGGCACTGCGGCGGCGTCAACGGATAAGGCTGCAAAACCGGACGGTTCCGAACCCGACAGTGCCAAACCTGACAGTGCCAAACCTGACGGGGCCAAACCTGACGGGGCAAAGCCAGATGCAGCAAAGACGGATAAAACCGCAGCCGCTCCACCGCCACCTAAACCTCGCACCGGCCATATCGCCGCTTATGTCAGCCGCAAGGAAGGCAAGCTGTTCGTGCGGCAGAATTTTGAACCGCTGTTCGAGGTCCCGATCGAGATCGTTGACCGTGACCGCCAGCTCGGCACGCACGTCTTCACCATGCGCGCCGAGAAGGACAATTTGCAGGCCTATCGCTGGTCCGTGGTGTCGCTGCCCGTGCGCGCGGCCAGCGAGCCGGCGCCGCGCCGCAAGAAGGGTGCTGAACCCGTCGCGCAGGCCCCGGCCGCGCCGCCTTCTTCACCCTCGGAAGCTCTCGACCGCCTGAAAATTCCGGACGAGGCGATGCGGAAAATCGCTGAAGCCATCGCGCCGGGCGGCTCGATCACGGTTTCGGATCAGGGTCTCGGCGGCGAAACCGGCCTCGGAACGGATTTCATCGTGCCGCTGCGCTGAAGGGCAGCTGGCATTCGCCTCTTCGCCACAATTAACCCTGCCCGGATAGGCAGCAACGTATTTGGCGAAATTCATTGGCTGTGGCCGCATGTCCGGCTAGGCTGATCTCCGCAAAGAGGACGCGCGGGTACAGCGCCCGTGCGCCGCAAGGCGGAGTGGTGAGTATGCGTATCGGAACAAGACTGATCCTCGCGAGTGCCGTATCTGTCTATGCCATCAGCGCCGCGTGGTCGCAGGCGCCCATGACAATGGCCCCCCGTCCCCCGGCGACACCTGCCGCCACACAACCGCCAGCCGCCGCCGCGCCCATGACCACGGCCAGCGCGCCGACACCGGCCCCGGTCAAAACCGCCTGCGCCAACCCCAACGCGATCGGCGTGTCGCGCGTCGTCGCCATCGACACCACCGGCGGCCCCGGCTTCGGGTTCGAGCATTTCAAGCAGCTCGACTTTTTGCGCGACAAGGAAGTGGTGCTGACCTTTGATGACGGCCCCTGGCCGGTCAACACACCCTCTGTCCTCAAGACACTCGACGACGAGTGCACCAAGGCGATCTTCTTCCCGATCGGCAAGCACGCAACCTATTACCCAGAAATCCTTAAGCAGGTCGCCGAGCACGGCCACACCATCGGCGCGCACACCTGGTCGCACGCCAACCTCAACAACAAGAAGCTGACCGACGATCAGCGCAAGGAAGAAATCGAAAAGGGTTTCAGCGCCGTGTCATGGGCGCTCGGCAGCCCGCCCTCGCCCTTCTTCCGCTTCCCGGCGTTGCAGCATCCGCCCGAGATGGTCACCTATCTCGGCACGCGCAACGTCGCGATCTGGTCCTGCGATCTCGACTCGTTCGACTTCAAGGCAAGCACGCCGCAGAAGGTTGTCGACACCGTGATGAGCAAACTCGACAAATTCGGCAAAGGCATCGTCCTGATGCACGATTTCCAGAAACACACCGCCGAGGCGCTGCCCGAACTGATGAAGCGATTGAAGGCCGGCGGCTACAAAGTCGTACAGGTCAAGGCCAAGGCACCTGTTCAAACCCTCGCGCAATATGACGAGGAAGTCGTCAAGAGCCTGAAGCTTCCGACAGTCAGCGCACGTCCGATGTCGAGCGTTGTCGAGACGATTTCAGAGCAATAGAGCATGATCGCGAAAAGTGGGTACCGATTTTCGGATAAGATCATGCTCGAACAAAAGACAACCGATCCCGCGTGCTGACCATCGAAGGCTACGTCATCGTTTCCGCGAATGGCATGCTCGCGGATGCGCGCCATGTGATGCCCGATACGCTGAAGTTCCCGCAGGACCAGGCTTTCTTCGAAGCGGCGCTCGATCGATGCGATCTGATCGTGCATGGGTCTCATTCCCATGAACAGCAACCGCGCTCGGATCTGCGCACCAGGATTGTGCTGACCCGGCGGATTGAGAAACTCGCGCCGGATAACGAATTTCCGAACGCCACATTGTGGAATCCGGAGGGAGCCTCTTTCGAAGACGCCTGCAAGCGCGCCGGTGTGACCTCCGGAAAGGCGGCGATCATCGGCGGCCCGGCGGCGTATGCGCTATTCCTCGATCGCTACGATGCTTTCTGGCTGTCGCAGGCCCATGGCGTCACAATCGAAGACGGACTTGGCGTGTTTCCTCGGGTGCCGGAATTCACACCGCAACAAATCCTCACCCGACACGGCCTCTCCGCACGCGAAACGCGTCCACTCGACGCCGCGCAGAATCTCGATCTCACCGTGTGGCGGCGGGGCTGAACGCCCCTATCAGCGCTACTTGACTTGCGGCACACCCGTCGAGGGATTCTTCAACCATTGCAGCAGCGCGTCATGGAATCGTGCCGGCGCCTGAATCTGAGGTGAGTGGCCAAGATCGGGAAATTCGATCAGCTGAGCATGCGGTATGCGCGCGGCCGCCTGCTTGCCGAGCACGGGATAATTGCCCAGCGACGGCCGGATTTCAGCTGGAGCCGTATCCTTGCCGATCGCGGTGGTGTCCTTGTCGCCGATCATGAGCAGAACCGGATTTGAAATATGCTCCAGTTCGTAAAACACCGGTTGGGTCGCAATCATGTCGTAGAGGCGCGCCGAACTCCACTGCACGGCCGCACGGCCCGGACCGCGATACATGCCGGCCAGCATCTGAACCCATTTCTCGTAAGACGGATCCCATGTTCCGCTATAGTAAGTCGCCTTCTCATAGGCCCGGATGGTGTCAGCCGTCACGCGCTGCTCACGCTCGAGCCAGTTGTCGAGGCTCTGCCACGGCACGCCCTTCACGCGCCAATCTTCAAGGCCGATCGGATCAACCAGAACGAGCTGGTCCACCGCCTTTGGATAGAGCAGCGCATAACGCATCGCGAGCATGCCGCCGGTCGAATGCCCCATGATGATCACGTGCTCAATGCCAAGAGACGTCAGCAGCGCGTGCGTGTTGGCGGCGAGCTGTTGAAACGTGAACTGATAATTGTCCGGCTTGGTGGATTTGCAAAAGCCGATCTGATCGACAGCGATCACACGATACCCAGCATCGCTGAGGCGCCTGATCGAGTCCTCCCATGTGCCGGCACAGAAGTTTTTCCCGTGCAGCAAAACAACCGTGCGGCCATTCGGTGATGACGAAGGCTTGGCGTCAATATAGGCCATTTCAAGCTTCTGACGCTGGGAGTCGAAACTGAACTTCGAGGCTGGATAGGAATAATCAAACCCTTCCAGCTCGGCGCCGTAGGCAGCCTCGGTATCGGGCGCGGCACGCGCCGCGGCCAGCGGGCCCGCACAAATGGCGACGAAAATCGAAAGACGAAGCAATGCGGCAGGACGGATCATCGTGGTTCCCACGTTCGAGCGAAGCGAGCGAGGCATTATCCGATCGTCGTTACCGCATCCAGAAGGCTGTGATGATTTGTTCGTGATCCGGCCGTGAAGTACGAGGAAGTTTCAGAATCGGCTCCGCATCTGTCCGGAAGCAGCCTACACGCCGTGATAATTCGTGGTCTCGGGCGGCGGCTCGGGACGCGGATACCCTGCGATCATCAGAAGACCGCCGATCAGCGAGAGGTTTTTCAACGCCTGATACAAATTGATCGTGCGGTCGGGATCGGTCATCGTCCAGAAATTGTGGAAATAATAGATCGTTGCCACGACGAACAATGCCAGCAGGATTGAAACCACGCGCGCACCGAAGTTCAGCGCGATCAACAATCCGCACAAGATTTCAAACACACCGGTTGCAATCACGATCACCTGCGCGATCGCCATGCCCGTCATGGTCTCGATCTGGATCTTATAGGTCGCCAATTGATCCGGGATAACGATATGGTTTTCGACCGTCGGTATCATGCCCGCGATGTCGTAGAGCTTGCTGGCGCCCGA
>DASWQB010000015.1:0-2257 GCA_036398335.1 Afipia sp.
CGCCGAAGCAGGCGGAGAATTCCGGCTGCGGCTCGTTGCCGAGACCGCGCTCGGTGCCCGCGACCTTGGCGGTGTAGCCCGACAGGAAGTGATACATCGCCTGCGCCGGAGTGAGCTTGGCGATCGGCGGCAACACGCCGAACGCATCGGCGGCAAGCATCACGAGATTCCTCGGCGTGCCGGCGCGGCCAGTCCTGGAAGCATTGGGAATGAAATCGAGCGGATAGGCCGAGCGGGTGTTCTCGGTCTTGGAGCCGTCGTCGAAATCCGGCAGGCGGGTGCGCGGATCGAGCACGACGTTTTCCAGCACCGCGCCAAAGCGCGTCGAGGCGTCATAGATCGCAGGCTCCGCCTCGCGCGAGAGCTTGATGGTCTTAGCGTAGCAGCCGCCCTCGAAATTGAAGATGCCGTCTGGCCCCCAGCCGGTTTCATCGTCGCCGATCAACGTACGGTTCGGATCGGCCGAAAGCGTGGTCTTGCCGGTGCCCGACAGGCCGAAGAAAATCGCTGAATCCCCATCGGGCCCGACATTGGCCGAGCAATGCATCGGCATCACACCCTGCTCAGGCAGATAATAATTCAGCGTGGTGAACACCGACTTCTTCATCTCGCCGGCATATTGCGTGCCCGCGATCAGCACGATCTTGCGGGTGAAGTCGATGGCGACGACGTTCTCGGATTTGCAGCCATGACGTTTCGGATCGGCCCGGAAGCTCGGCAGATCGACGATGGTCAGTTCGGGCGCGAAGCTCGCAAGTTCGGCGAACTCGGGCCGGATCAACAGCGTGCGGATGAATAGCGAATGCCAGGCCAACTCGGTGTAGACGCGCGTCCTGATGCGGAATTTCGGATCGGCGCCGCCATAGAGGTCCTGCGCGA
Organism: Afipia sp.; assembly: GCA_036398335.1. Classification (GTDB taxonomy): domain Bacteria; phylum Pseudomonadota; class Alphaproteobacteria; order Rhizobiales; family Xanthobacteraceae; genus Afipia. Next base: position 880 of record DASWQB010000015.1, read on the forward strand.
ACAGCGTCTTGCCTTCGCAGTGCTTGATGAAGTCGTCATGCAGGGTCTGGAATTGTTCGGGTGTGATCGACTGGTTGCCGCCCCACCACATGGTCTTGTCGGTGCGCGCATCGCGCACGGTGAACTTGTCCTTCGGGCTGCGGCCGGTGAACTCGCCGGTCTCCGCGCACAATGCGCCGTCGGCCGTCAACTCCGCTTCGCCTGTACGAACCGCGTGCTCGTACAAAGGCGCGGCGAGAAAATTCCAGTTCAGACCGCCAAGATTCTTGAAGCCGAATTTGTCCGCGCCGAAGGCGCTGTTACGCACACCTGTTTCTTTCACGCTATTCTCCCCTGGGCCGCGCGGTTTTTTTGCGCGTTTCGATGATCGCCAAGCCGCAAGCCTGTCGGGACTCTACTACGCCCCGCGCAAGCCCGCCGCCATTTCTTTCATCTCTTTCATCGTGGATTAGGTTAACTTCATTCTGCAATGCGGCGTCGTTGTAAACGCATGACAAAGGCGATTGTTCAGGATCGAGCGCGCGCCTGGCTTGCTAATCCCTTCAGCATTTTTCGCAGTGCACCCGGCTCATTGACGCGCTGCGGAAACGGCAAACGCAGAACTTGTTTTTCGTTTTGAAGATCAAGTCCATCCGGATCGCAGCCGGTGCAAATCCACTCACCTGGGGCAGCCCCCAGCAAAACGGCTGCATAAAGATTCATCGCCTCGCGATGGTCGGCATTCATATGGGCGATGATGTCCGGCTCGGCGGCAACTAGCGCTCCCGCCTCGCTGATATCGGTCAGAAACTGCGCAGCCTTCAGATCGACGATGCGCCCGAACCCGGCGACAAGGTGCGCGCCCTGCACTTCGATCCGGAAGAAAAGGAAATCAGGGAAATCGACGAACATCTCGGCTGAGGGATGCGCCTCGAGATAGCGCCGCCGCGCAATCACCAAACCGTCGCCGTCGATCTGTCTTGCTGCCCCGGCCAGCATGATCCGCGAACCTTCCAGAGGATCACCGGCGGTCCGTTCATCCAGCATGAGCGACACCCGCGCGTCGGCGAGAATGTTCTTGGTATGGATGGCAAGACGCGAAATCAGCAGCAGCGGCGAGCCATCCGAATCGGTCGCGGTGGCGACCAGCGAGCAATAAGGATCGCCGGCCTTCCCACTCTCCTGCGCCATCAACGTCGCCAGCGCACCCTGACGGGACCGTCTCAGCAGCGAGCGGACCACCTCGGAGGGCTGAAATGGAACCGTGGGCTGGGTCATGGACAAAGTTTCATGCTCTGGATTTTATTGGCTTTTTTCTCGGAAAAGGGGGTTTTTTTCGCAAACCAGGCTTTATATAGACAGGAATACCGCAGATTTGCCCGGGTTCGCGGAACCCGGT
>DASWQB010000016.1:0-2195 GCA_036398335.1 Afipia sp.
GGGCGAGAACGTACACATCTCCTCATTCTCCCCCCGCTGGCCGACACACCCGCCGGGCGAGGCGGCTTATGATCTCGAAGCAGCGATTCGTCTGCGGGCAGGCGCTCACGCGTTCGAAGGCAAGCTTTTCAACATCGTCGCATCGGGTTTCCTGCCCCCGGCGGCCATCGATATGATCAGCAGGGACAACACCCGTGTGAGGCAGCTTCTCGAGGAAGCCTCGAAAAGCGTGTCGACCATCTTCGGGCCGGGCGGCGCGCCGATCTGCGACGTCCTGAAGGAAGAAGAGGGAATCGTTTACGCGGACATCGATCTTGCGAGTTGCGTGATTCCGAAACAATTCCAGGATGTCGTTGGATATTATAATCGCTTCGACGTGTTCGACTTGCGGGTCAACCGGCGAGCACTCACGCCTGCCAGCTTCAGGGATTCCGGTCTTGGCGGTGAGAGCCCGGCGGCGGTGAGCACGGACGATGCTCCGCAGTTCATCGATGCGGCCGCTCAATCCCGGTTGCTTGGCCTGTCCTGAGCCGGGCTTCAAAGCCGAAGCTTATCCTCAAGAGGGCGATCCCGCTTGAGGCTGCGCGGTCTTGTTCGTGGGCTGCTGCGACAGATGGCAGCTCTCATGCTTCGACGACGTCGGCGATATAGAGCGTCAGCATCCGCTTGATGCTGGCGATCAACGGTTTTCGATTCGCTTCCTCCGCGAGCGCGACCGTCCGCACCGTCTTGAGGGTGTGCGCGATCAGGATTGCGGCGATCTCAGCCCGCCGTTCGGTCAGGCGTGGATTCGCGGCGCGCAACAGCGCGGCGATCTCGCGGCGCACCGCCTCGCGCAGCGGTTTGCGCCGCTCGGCGATGTTGCTGATTGCGTCCGAGAGCGCCAGAACGGCCTGCCGATCGGGATCCGATTTCCGCTCAAGCATGAGCCCGACCAGCATGTCGGCGAGTTGCCCCGGAGGGCAGCCCGGTGCGCGCCGCATGATGTCTTTGACCTGCTCAGCAACCCGCTCGGCATAACGGGCGAACAGCGCCTCGGCGATCGCATCCTTCGATGGGAAAAATTGATACAGCGAGCCGATCGACGCGCCGGCGCGTTCTGCGATGGCCGCCGTTGTCGTCGCCTCGTAGCCCTTTTCCGTAAACAACGACGCGGCGGCGTCGAGCAATGCCGCAACCCGCAATTTGCCACGCTCGCGCTTGGGTTCCTTGGCGGAGGAGACGTCGGTTGACATTTGTGAGTATTCCTCATAAAAATAGTTTTATGAGTATTCCTCATAAAAAACGATGACGCAAGCACGCCGTCATCGGCCTGTCACCTGTCCCAGGATTTTCCCATGATCCAGCTCGACCCCAAATCCACCGCCCTTGTCCTGATCGATCTGCAAAACGGCATTCTCGGCTACCCGCTGGTGCCGCGAACCGGGCCGCAGGTTCTGGACATGGGCAAGACGCTCGCGCAGCGCTTCCGCGATGCCGGCGCGCCGGTTGTGCTGGTCAATGTGCGCTGGTCGAACGACGGCGGCGATGCCCCTAGCCGGAATGTCGATGCGCCGCATCAGGCACCGGCGGGCGGTTTTCCGGCGGACTGGGCCGATCTGGTGGAGGGTCTGCCCAAGCCCGGCGACATTCTGGTGACCAAGCGGCAGTGGGGCGCGTTTTACGGGACCGACCTCGATTTGCAGCTTCGCCGGCGCGGCATCAAGACCATCGTGCTTGGCGGTGTCGCGACGAATTTCGGCGTCGAGTCGACCGCGCGGCAGGCGTGGGAGTATGGCTACGATCTTGTGATCGCGGAGGATGCGACGGCGAGTTCGTCAGTCGAACTGCACGACATGTCCATCAAGCAGATCATGCCGAGGATCGCGCGCATCGCGCAAAGCATCGGCATCGCTTTCGCGAAAGCCTGACGCGGCGATGGTGGACACTGCGCCGGATCGCTTCACTTTGCGGGGCAGGGCACCCCTCCTGCATTGGGCCATCCTCATCGTGGCGACGATCCTGTTCGTGGGTTTGCTGGAGTTGCTTCATTTGCGCGCAGCCCTGCTGCTCGGCGCAATGGCGGCAGCGATTCTGGTCGGAGCTTATGAGGGCGATATCGCGTTGCCGCGCCTGCCATCCGCGTTCGCGCAGAACGTGATCGGCTGTCTGGTGGCGCGCAGCATCGATCCCGGCATTTTCTCGGAGATTCTCGG
>DASWQB010000017.1:0-2151 GCA_036398335.1 Afipia sp.
ATGCTGTCGATCTCTTCCGGTGATTTCTCGGGAAAGGCGGCGACAAGATTGGCGCGCCCGATCTTATGTTCAGGAAGATAAGGGCCGATCTTGCGTGCGATGGCGGCGAAAGCCGATGTCGTCTTTTCAGAGTCGAAATACCGGGTGGATTTGAGCAGCGCGACCGCGAGATTCCCGGATACCGCATCCCATGCCGGTTTGAATGCATCGCGGAGAATCGCCCGGGCGCGGAGAACGGAGCGAGGCGGGATCATCAGAGTGTAACGATAATCTTGCCGAACACCTGCCGGCTTTCCATGCGCTTGAGCGCGGTTTCGACATTCTCGATCGGCACTTCGGTGTCGATCACCGGCAGCATGCCGCCTGCCATTTTGTCGAGGCTCTCGGCAATGTTCCGCATCGAGGCGCCGAACGAACCGATAATGCGGTATTGCTGCTGGAACAGCTGCATCAGGTTGAACGTAATGGTGGGGCCGGAGGTCGCGCCGCAGGTCACCAGCCGTCCGCCGCGCTTGAGCGTGAGCAGCGAGCCGTTGAAGGTGTCCGCGCCGACGTGCTCGAACACCACATCGACGCCCTTCTTCTTGGTGATCTTGCGCGTCTCGCCCTCGAAGCGGTCCTTGCGATAGTTGATGACGTGGTCGGCGCCGAGGGCTTTCACGCCTTCGATTTTGGAATCGTCGCCGACCGTGGTGATAACGGTGCAGCCGATGGCCTTCGCCATCATGATCGCAGCCGTGCCGATGCCCGAACCGCCGGCGTGAACCAGCACGGTTTCGCCGGGCTCGAGCTTGGCATTGTCGAACAACATGTGCTGCACGGTGGAGAAGGCGATCGGCGCGCAGGCAGCGTCGCGTAAGCTGACATTGTCCGGCACCGGAATGACGAGGCGCTCGTTCAAATTCATCAATTCGCGCGCGAAACCGTCGACATGGAAGCCCATGATGCCGGCGACATTTTCGCACAGATTGTCACGGCCTTCCTTGCAGGCCTTGCAGACGCCGCAGGTCAGCGCGCCATACATCACGACCTTCTGGCCCGGCTTGAAGCGGGTGACGCCTTCGCCGTTTGAAACAATCTCGCCGGAAGCTTCCACGCCAATGACGAGCGGCATCTTGCGCTTGGCGAAGGCCATGCCGCGATAGCCCCATACGTCGAGATAATTGAGCGCGACGGCTTTGACGCGGATCTGCACTTCGCCTGCTGCTGGCGGCGGCGGGGCAGGAGCGTCCTCGATCACAAGCTGGCGGTCGCCGACAAGGGTTAGTGCGCGCATGAAGGCTTAAATCCCGGGGAGAAAATCGCACCCGGTATCGCCGGTTGGCGCGGCCGCGTCAACCGGCGAGAAGTGCCAATTTTATCAGCAGTTTAGGCTGGCTCACGGGTCAGAATCAGCGAGGCGTTCTGGCCGCCGAAGCCGAACGAATTCGACATCACCACGCCCACCTTTGCGTCGCGCGCCACGTTGGGCACGACATCGAAGGGGATCGTCGGGTCGGGGACATCGTAATTGATGGTTGGCGGAATGCGCTGATGCTCCAGCGTCAAAAGAGAGAACACCGCCTCGACTGCGCCGGCGGCGGACAGCGTATGCCCGACCATCGACTTGTTGGAGGAGACCGGGATCTGTTTGGCGCGTTCGCCGAACACCGCCGAGATGCCCTGATATTCCATGCGGTCGTTTTCCGGCGTACCGGTGCCGTGGGCATTGATATAGTCGATCTGCTCGACGCCCATGCCGGCGTCCGCCAGCGCATTGTGCACGCAGCCGATGATCGGCTTGCCGTCCGGGCTGGAGCGGGTGCGGTGGAAAGAATCCGCAAGCTCGCCGCAACCGGCGACCACGCCGAGAATTTTCGCGCCGCGCGCGGTGGCGGCCTCCAGGCTCTCCAGCACCAGCGCGCCCGCGCCTTCCGCCATCACGAAGCCATCGCGGTTCTTGGCGAACGGACGCACCGCTTTGTGTGGCGGATCGTTGTGCGTCGACAGCGCCGACAGCAGCGAGAAGCGGATCAGGGATTCAGGATTGACCGATCCGTCGGTGGCGACGCACAGCGCCGCGTCGGTTTCGCCGCGCCGGATCGCCTCGACGCCGAGCTGGATCGCGGTCGCGCCGGACGCGCAGGCCGTGGACAGCGAGATCGGCGAGCC
>DASWQB010000018.1:0-2251 GCA_036398335.1 Afipia sp.
GTGCTGATTGTCGATGATCATCGGATCGTGGCAGAGGGCATCGCCGAATTGCTGGGCGCCCAATACACGGTTTTGCCCATTGTGACCGACGGCACGCTGGTGCCGGCGCTCGTCGTGAAGGAACGGCCGGACATCCTGCTAACTGATATCGCCATGCCGAATGTGAGCGGCCTCGAAGCCTATCGGCAAATCCGGCGACATGGCCTCGATATTCCCACTGTCGTTCTCACCATGCACGCGCAAGCAGCGATGGTCGATGAAGCGCTTAGCATCGGCATTCGCGGCTATGTCCTTAAAACGGCTGCAGGCGAAGAGCTGCTGCTCGCAATGAAGGAGGTGCTGCGTGGCGGAACGTTCGTAAGTCCATCCTTATGGCCCAGAACCGCTGAAAAGCCGAGGCCCTCCGACCTGACACCGAGGCAGCGTGAGGTGCTGAATTTGCTGGCTACCGGCCTGCGCTCAAGGGAGATCGCAAATAAACTCAACCTGTCGGTGCGGACCATAGAAGCCCACAGGCAGGCGCTGATGCAGGCATTTCAGGTGCGAAACGGCGTGGAGCTTGTAAACGCAGCGACACACCTTGGGCTTATAACGCCGAACGACTGATGCAGGCGTTTGGAATATCACGCCAAGAAGTAGCGTCTCGAGATGGCCTCTCTTACAGGCGTGGATATTCTCTAAACTGACTGTCGTCATCTCATTCATTGATGGCGTCGTATGCTGGCGCAGCAAAGAGAAGATCAAATCCGCATTGCGGTAAATCGCGTCGACGTCAAACATACGTAAGTATTTCCGACAGAGCATACGTAAGTATTGCTAACACGTTAGCGTCGCAATTTAGAAAACCACAATGGCATCACGGACCCGAATGTTGCCGAATCACCACCATTGCGCAGGCACGTGTCGCGGCGGCTCATTCCTCCGTTGTATCCGCGTGCCCGACCGGCTTACCTTCCTTAAGATTATCCGGCAGTCGTGGCGCATGATAAGGTGTGACAATGCGGCGCACATTTTCAGGAGTCCTTGTAGCAAGCGTCTGCTTGCTTGCCTTGAGCGTCAATCAGGCGCGAGCCGCTGAAGGCGGCATCGGCGTTTATCTCCTCGGTTCGAAAGCGACAACGGGGATTGGCATCACGCCTCCGGCCGGAGTGTATTTTCAGAACGATACGTACTTCTATGATGGCAAGCTGAGCGCAAGCAAAACGCTCCCCACCGGTGGCCTTCTCGTCGGCAGTGTTTCCTCGCAGACGTGGCTCAATCTGTCCTCGCCAATCTGGATTACGCCGGTGAACTTGCTCGGCGGCAGTCTCGGATTTTCCGCGACCATTCCCGTCGGCACACCGAAGATCGACGCGACGCTGCTTGTGAATTCGCCGCGGTTCGGGCCGCTCGGCCGCGGCGTGTCGGATGCCGAATTCAATCTCAGCGATTTATACATTTCATCATTCATCGGCTGGAATGCGGGTAATTTTCATTGGCAGCTTGGTGTGAGCGGAATCATTCCATCCGGCACATACACACCGGGCCAATTATCCAACGCGTCGCTGAACCGCGATGCGATCGACGCATTCGGCACCTTCACGTGGTTCGATCCCAAACAAGGTCTCGACCTGTCCGCAGCGCTTGGCTTCACGTTCAACCAGCAAAATTCGGCGACGAACTACAAAACCGGCGACGAGTTTCATCTGGAATGGGCCGCGACGAAGTATCTCACCAAGCAATTCACCGTCGGCCTGGTCGGCTATTATTACGATCAGTTCACCGCCGACTCTGGTTTTGGCGCGCGGCTAGGGTCGTTTGAGGGACGTGTCGTCGCGCTCGGCGGCGCCATCGGATATACCTTTGAGGCCGGGCAATTGCCCATTTCGACGCGTCTAAAGATCTTCCGAGAGTTCGATGCGGTCAATCGGCAGGAAGGTACAGCAGGATACTTTACAGTGTCGATGCCCCTCGCCATCGTCACACCCTAATCTTCGACTTCGCAGCACAGAATCCATTGGTCGAGGCCAACCGTTTCATCCACGCATCTTCAGTGTACCTGTCATCAAGCTGCCGCCTTTCAAACGAGCGTTGGGTTATATTAAATCTGCACCGTCCGATGCTCCCGTCTGGCTTTCGCTTTACTTCGATAATCATGCCGAAGGGCGCGTCAGCGACATATATCTTTGCAACGGATCGGAATATTCCATTACCGATGTCACGGCGTCGCTTGTCGGCACGACTGCCAATCTGGATGATCTGTCGCCGACCA
>DASWQB010000019.1:0-12322 GCA_036398335.1 Afipia sp.
GATATCGAGACCGTAGTATCGCGCTCGCAGCCAAGCTACTCCCGCCCGGCCAACGTTACACTGCCCGGAGAGACCACCTACGCCAGCAACAGCGGCCAGGGCTTCTTCGAACGGCTGTTCGGCTTCGGCTCGCCTCAGCCACCCCAGCCGGTGCCGGTTCAAGCTCGCCGCCGGGTGCAGCGCTAACTATTTTTCCTTGGTCTGTTAACCACTTAAGACCATCAGAAACGTATCAAACAAAGGGCTCCGCGACAGCGGGGCCTTTTTGCGTTAACCAATGCACAGCAGATTACCCGCGCGGCGGCCATTTTTCGCCACACTCGGGCAGTTAGCTTACCAATACGTAATGGGGACGGAACGTAAATTTCCGTTAACCGGCACTCGTTAAAACTGATTCACCTTTTCTCCGCTGCGTGGGGTAGCGGGGGGCGCATCCTGACTGGTTTCACCGACGGGATTATAAGTGGCGGGTCGAATTCCACGCATATACCGGCTTATGCCGATAGCGCGCCATGGTCTGCACGCTGTTGGTTCGTGCGCGGTCGCTTTACGCGCGGACGGTGTCCGTGTGGGACTGGCAGCATTGTTGCTGTTTGCCGGCGCAAGCTCGGTCCATGACGCATCCGCCTCAGGCGATACCCGCACCCTCACCTTCCACCATACCCATTCCGGCGAAGACCTGACCGTCACGTTCAAGAGCAACGGCCGCTATGACGAAGAGGCGCTGAAAACCCTCAATCATTATCTGCGCGACTGGCGCAGCCAGGAGCAGACGGTGATGGACCGTCATTTGTTCGACATCCTGTGGGAAGTCTATCGCGACGTCGACGGCAAACAGCCGATCCAGATCATCTCGTCCTATCGCTCACCAGGCACCAACGCGATGCTGCGCAATCGCTCGTCGCATTCAGGCGTTGCCCGCTTCAGCCAGCACATGCTCGGCCATGCGATGGATTTCTTCATTCCCGGCGTACCGCTGGAGCAGATCCGCTTCGCCGGCCTGCGCCTGCAGCGCGGCGGCGTCGGCTTCTATCCGACCTCGGGCTCGCCTTTCGTGCATCTGGATACCGGCAATGTGCGCCATTGGCCGCGCATGACCCATGATCAGCTCGCGCGGGTGTTCCCGGACGGCAAGACCATCCATGTGCCGACCGACGGCAAACCTTTGCCCGGCTACCAACTTGCGATGGCTGAAATCCAGAGCCGCAAGGGCGACGACGCGACCATTGCCAGCAAGCCCGGCCTGTTCGCAGCGCTGTTTCGCAGCAAGCAAGCGGATGATGATGAAGAGAGCGCACCCGCTGCGGCGTCCGCCAAGCCTGGCCTGATCGCTTCAGCTGCCGCGAAGGTGAAGGAAGTCAAGGAAAAGCTCGCCGAAGCCATTCCGATGCCCCGCGCCAAGCCGGTGCGTACCGCAACCTATCAGGTGGCCTCCGCTGCGCCTCAGGACGTCGCGGTCAAGACCGAGCAGGCGACCTTCATCGCCGCGCCGTCGCCATCCAACACCAAGCCGCCGCAAGCTGGTGCGCAGACAGCATCCGACATCATCAATGCACGGGTGTCATGGGATAATGCCACCGTAGCGCCGACCCCAGCCTCGCGCGAACAGGTCGCCGCCCTTGCCGCGCGCGGCGTAAACTTCGCCGACCCGCAGTCCACCGCCAGCCTGCCCAAAAATGTTTCCAATGCGATGGCCTATGCGCCGCCGTCCCCGTTGCTTGACCGCTCCAAGGTCGTTGCCGCCAGTGCGCCGATCCCCATCGGCTCGCATATCGGCGCGGTAATCTCCAATCCAATGTCGGTCAGCATCTCGACCATCGCCGAGAAAGCCTTGCCGGGCCGTCATAGCGCGCTGACCACCGTGGCGCGGGTCACTTCACCGGTGCAGATGAATGATATCTGGTTGCGCGCAATGATCATCACGCCGGACTTCAGCGGCGTTTTGTCGGTCTCGGTGCTCGCCGATCAGGACATGACTGCGATGAGCGCGCATTTCGTCAAGCCGGCGCAAACCGTGACCATGACGTTCTCGGACGATCCGTCGATTGGCCTGCCTTGCGATCATTTCACCGGATCGGCGATGGCAACCCTGCCGACGACCTCGTTCGTCCAGCGCACTGCCGAGCTTCGGTAGCGCTTGATCGTCATCCAGAGGCGCAAGCTGCAGCGCGGCAAGTCGCAGCGCGGCCGAACCCCGGAGGATGACAGAAAACCAGCGCCGTCTTCTTGAAGGCTTACGCAGGTTCGCTCTTCAGGATGACGGCTTGGTTTTCCCGGGAACGCCTCAGTTCAGCATCCCCAGCGCCTGCATGTAGGTCTCCAGGATCGTTTCCTGCTCCTGGCGCTCATTGGCGTCCTGCTTACGCAGCCGCACGATGGTGCGCAGCGCCTTGACGTCGAAGCCGTTTCCCTTGGCTTCGCCATAGACATCCTTGATGTCGTCGCTGATGGCCTTTTTTTCTTCCTCGAGCTTTTCGATACGCTCAACAATCGCCTTGAGCTGACTCTTGGCGAAGCTGTGAGCGGATTCTTCCTTAACGGCGGCTGCGGTGGCCATGCGGCTACTCCTGAACTTTCGTGAGATTTATTGGCGATGCTGGCGCAGGCCGCGATACGGCGCGTCTTCGAAACTTACACTCAAGAGTGCGGCCTTCGCCGTCAAGGCAAGCGCGATTGTCATCCACAGCGACCCACAGATAACAGCATGGAAACTAAAACCGGCGCTAGAGCTCTATAATTTGACGCGTTTTCTCACGCGAACCGGTACCCATCCCCGGGTCAAGCCCGAGGACATGCTTCGCTCAAAAACGCTTTTTCGCGCCGATTTGTGAGTTGGGGAAAACGCTCTAATGTCCGGCCGCGTTCTTCTTCATTGCCGCAATCGCCTCCGGCGAGGCCGGCGTCTGATACTTCTCTTTCCAGGTCTGGAACGGCATGCCGTAAATATCCGCGCGGCTGTCTTCCTGGGTCAGCGCGACGCCCCGGGCGTCGGCCGCGTCCTTCATCCAGTTCGACAGGCAATTGCGGCAGAAACCCGCCAGGTTCATCATGTCGATGTTCTGGACGTCGGTCCGCTTTTGCAGATGCGACACCAGACGGCGGAAAACCGCCGCGTCCAGCTCCATCTGGGTCTTTTCGTCAATGGCCATATCGCTACCTCGTCAAGTCCAGCCGGCTGTGAATGGGCGTCGCCATCATTGCCGCGCGCGGCGCATCCTTTTATACATCGGTTCATCAAGATGTGTTCTTGATTAAACGTCATGTTTCCGGCTGCCGTTTTGCCATATCCGGAGCCAAAACGCGTCACAAGTGGGATTTAGGAACGGACCTCATATCCATACCGGGCCGATGCGAACCAGGCCGATTGGAAACAACATTTGACTGAGATAACTTTCATTAAATGACCGCATCCCGCCCCGCTTCCCGTCCTGTTACGCGCCGCTCTCTTCTGGCCTTTCTCGCCGGTACGATCGCGCTTGCCGCGCTATGCGGCTTCAGTGATCCGGCGGCGGCGGATTTCCGCCTGTGCAACAATACGTCCAGCCGGGTCGGCATCGCGCTCGGCTACAAGGACAATGAAGGCTGGGTCACCGAGGGCTGGTGGAACGTATCCTCACGAAGCTGCGAGACCTTGCTCAAAGGCACGCTCGTCGCGCGCTATTATTACATCTACGCGCTAGACTACGACCGTGGCGGCGAATGGTCGGGCCAGGCCTTCATGTGCTCGCGCGACAAGGAATTCACCATCCGGGGCACTGATAACTGCCTCGCGCGGGGCTTCGACCGAACGGGTTATTTCGAGGTCGATACCGGCGAACAGCGGGCCTGGACGGTGCAGCTCACTGAGTCCGCCGAGCAAAACGTCCCGCGTTCGCCCGGCCTGCCGGGACTTCCGAATGCGCCGGATGCCGCCCGCCCCGACGCACTTGCCCCTTCCCCCGCGCCTTCAAAGTAAAACTCAGTCCGCAGCCGCTGCCGTAGAAACACGGACACGCGCGACCATCGTTTCAATCTCATCGAAAATGAGCTTGGAATTGGTCGCCTGCGGCATATGGCCGACGCCGGGCAAAATGATCAACTTCGCATGCGGCACCGCCTTGGCAAACGCGCGTGCGTGAACTTCAGCGGAGACCACGAGGTCCGCGTCTCCGGCGACGACCACGACCGGGGCGGTGATTTTCCGATAATTCGGCGACTGCTTGACCATCGACGCTTTCAGCGTTTTCAGGTCCCATGCGTTATTGAGAAACGCGTTTGGCCGCAGGATCAGAGGCGCCTGAGTGCCAAAGGTGAAATTATCCGGCGGCTGCTGCGGGTAGAACACGAACCGCATGCCGCTATCGAGCAAGAAAAAACCGGTCGGCATGATCACCGTGTGGGCCATCAGCGAGCCGATCACCGGCATCGTCGCGACATCGGTCAGCGTGCCGATCTCGCCCCGCCATGGGTGGGTCACCGGCGAGATCATCACCAGACCCGCGACGCGCTGCGGGTTTTCCAGCGCGAGTGCCGGCAGGACCGCGCCGCCCCACGAATGACCGACGAAAACCGCACGCGCGATGCCGAGCTTGCCGAGGGCCTGATCAATCATCCGGGCCTGGATGGCGGGCGTGGAATCCTCCAGCCGCTCGCGCGTGCTCCACCCCTGCCCTGGCCGATCGATGAGGATGACGCGATGTTTCACTGCCAGCATATCGCCGAGCGGCTTGCGGATCGTGGCCGAGCTTGAATTGGCACCCGCGATCATCACGATCGGCAGTTCGCCGGGCGCACTCGGACCAATATCAACCACATGCAGCCGCGCGCCCGGCACGTCGATGAATTTTCCCGCGGGCGGATAAATCCAACCAAGCGCAATCGTACCAAGCTGCGTCAACACCGCCAGCGCGACCAGCACGACGGGCACAATCATCAAAATCAAAATGGGCATTAAAAATATCCGCGGGGCTTTCGGCACAACGGAACTACGCGCGAGGATTGGAGAGGTTTCAAGAAGAAATAGCCGCACCGTCCGCTTTTGCGGCGCTGTGCATCAGATTATCGTGCGCCATATCTTTAATCGACGCGTTTTCTTGACGCGAACCGGCACATGCTTCGCTTGAAGACGATTTAGATATCGCGCCCTTCAACCTTCTCGGTCAGGCTTTTGATCATGTCCGGCACCTTCTCGAGGTAGGGATTGATCGCCAGCGCCCGGCGAAACGCATCGAGCGCATGCTTGTCGTCGCCGGTTTCCTGCAGGATCATACCGAGACCCGCCAGTGCGCCGAAATGACGGGGCTCGCGCCGCAGCACCTCCTGAATGTCTTCCATCGAGCGCGTGTAGTCGTTCTTCATGTAATAAACCGTCGCACGCCGGTTCCAGCCCTCAATGAAATCGGGCCGAAGCTTGATGACGGCGTCGAGCAATTTGAGCGCGACCTCGTAATCCTTGGAATCCATAGCGTTGCGGGCGCGAACCATCAGCAGCGCCGCCGTATCGCTTGGCGTCGTCATCCAGATCGACCAGATCCGCGCTTCGACGGCTTTCGCGCTTTCTTCATCGGGCGCGACTTTCAGCGCGCCGAGCAGGAAGTCGAGATTCTTGGCGCGAGCGTTATTGGTACGCGGCAGCTTCGCCGGCGCCTGCGGCATCGTCTTGCGCGCGGAAGGCTGATTCTGGGAAGATCGATCCTGATCCGATTGCGCGAAAACAGGCGTGATGTTCAACGCCACGAGGACGAGACAACCCGCCAGAGCCTTGGATGCGGTGCGCAATGTCATAGAACAAGTCTAAACGCGGATTGCGCCGTCTGCAAAGCGCAAGCGGCGTCAATCCGTCGTGATGACAGTTTTATCTTGGCGGGCGGCACCAAAGAAGTTGCAGGACTTAGCCCTGACGCGCCTTGAAGCGGCGCTGCACCTTGTTGATGACGTAAACCCGGCCCTTGCGACGGACCAGACGGTTGTTGCGGTGGCGGCCGCGCAGGGACTTCAGCGAATTACGGACCTTCATGGGACAATGCTCTCTAAAGGCCGCGTTGCAGGCCGGTCTCATCGGTGGATCAAAATGGCAATATTCCGGGCACGGAGCCCTCGGAACACGCGGTTTCTAGGCTATCCGGGGCCGGAATGTCAATGCGGACGATAAATTCTGGCGTGGACTGGACCAGGATGGTCCCGATGGACCGCTCCGATTTTTTCATTATTATCAATCACATCCCGTAAATCCGGCGAGGTTCGGCAATTGACGCCTTTCGCAGGGATTGAAGATCATTGGGACAGCCGCCAAAAGTCTGAATGTGACCTGCGGGTCGTATTCAGGCGCGCAAAATTGACACATCGATTCAATCTTTAATCGTTTTATCAAGGTTAACGATATCCGGACAATCTCCGGTGCACGATTGGCAAACACCCTCTTTCCGCCATCACAAATCATTCACCATCCCCGCCTCGTTAAGGGGAAGGCGCAATGGATGATACACTTCAAAAGGACAAGCTTGCGCCAACGACGTTCGGCAAAAGGAAGATCAAACCGCGCCTTTGCATCGTCGAGAGCAAGCCGCACATCCTGAGTCTTCTTGGTGACTTTCTCGAAGACCGGGGATTCATCCCGACCCCGTGCACCAAGCTGGATGACCTCGGTGGAATACTCGGGACGGTGCTGCCGGATCTCGTCGTCGCGACCGTGTCGATGGATGGCCTCATAGCGCACGACACTCTTCGGATTCTTGCGGCGAATAATTTCACCGGAAAAGTCCTGCTGATCGGGCCTCGCGCCGCGCCAGCGGTCGTCGCGACCCAGGAACTGGGACGGATACTCGGCCTCGACATGCTCCCCGTTCTTCCCACCCCGTTCCGGGAGGAGGATTTGCTGAAAAGCGTGGCGGCGCTCGTGCCGGCCGAAGCTCCGCCCTCACCCGCGGTCGACGTCACCGAGGCCCTCCGCGCGGGCTGGCTGGAACTCTGGTACCAGCCCAAGGTCGATGTCCGCACCATGGCGCTGAGCGGCGCGGAGGCCTTGATCCGCATGCGCCACCCGACATGGGGCATCGTCCCGCCTGCTTATTTCATTCCGGACCCCAACGATCCGCATTTTCATGCACTCTCGCAATTCGTCATCGGCCAGGTTTTCGAGGATTGGCTCTACTTCGCCACGAATTTCGGGCGCATCCAGCTTTCCATCAATTTGCCGATCTCGTTCTTCCGCGATCCTGACGCGATCGGCGGTCTGCGCGCGCTGTTTCCAAAACATCCTGGCTTCGAAGGCCTGACGCTCGAAGTCGGCAGCAAGGAATTGGTGCAAAATCTCCCGCTCGCCGTGGAGGCTGCAAAGCAGATGCGATTTCACAATCTCGGCTTCTCGATCGACGACGTGGGCGAGGAATGGCCGTCACTGGTCGCCATGAACGAATTTCCGTTCGCCGAGATCAAACTGGATCGAAAATTTGTCGACGGGAGCGCCTCAAATAAGCTGAAACGGTCCGTCTGCCGGCAAATCGTCGATCTCGCCAATGGCTATGGTGTCAGAACAGTCGCCGAAGGCGTCGAGACCATGGACGATTTTCGCGTGATGCACGAGATTGGCGTCGATGTTATTCAAGGCTTCCTTTTTGGAAGACCCATGACGACACGCAAGTTCTCGCGCAACATGCAAGGCGGCTTTACCTTTTCGCCCGGACCGAGCGGCGCCTGAAACGGACGGCAACTTTTGACGCTGTCAAGCGCGACCGAAAGCCTTGCGGAGTTCGCCTTTGGCCGCGTCCAGTTTCTTGCGGCGTGACGCTGGAAGGTTCTTACCGGCGCGGTTGATGTAAAACACCAGCATCGACATCGCCGAGCGGTAGGGATCGCTTTTGCGGCGGTGGCTACGTTCGGCAGACCGCTTGAGCGAGCGCGCGATGGCTTTCGGGCTGTCCTGCTTGAACACATCGTGCTTGAGATCGAGCGCATCGCTGGTCTTTGTGACCCTTGCCGACCATTTGCGGGCGGCAACCTTTTTTACAGTCTTGTGGCCGGCGGCTTTCCCGGGACGACGCTCAGAACTCTTCGCGGGGCGTTTGCGGGTTGCAACTGCGCGTTTACGAGCTGCAGATGTGTGAGCAGTCTTGCGGGCGGATTTGGCCATCGCGCTCTCCTGTCCGAGTTATCGTCGGTCGGAATAAAGCGCGACAGCCAATCAGGTTCAGACGAACTTGTTTTCGATCCGCCCGATGCCGGAAATTTCCATCGCTACCACATCACCCGCTTTCAGAAATTTCGGCGGCTTGAAGCCGAGGCCGACGCCAGCGGGGGTTCCGGTCGCGATCAGATCGCCCGGCTCCAGCGCCAACCCCGCCGAGATGGTCGAGACCAGGGTTGGGATGTCGAAAATCAGGTCCTTGGTATTGGCGTTCTGGCGCAATTCGCCATTGACCCAGCTTTTCACGGCGAGATTTTCCGGATCGAGTTCGTCGGAGGTGGCGATCCACGGCCCCATCGGGCAGAAGGTGTCGAGGTTCTTGCCCAGAAACCATTGCTTGTGATTCTTCTGCCGGTCGCGCGCGGTGACATCGTTCACGAGGGTGTAGCCGAAAATGTGTTTCCAGGCGTCAGCCTTGGAAATATCGCTGCCGCCTCTGCCGATCACGATGGCCAGTTCGACCTCGTAATCGACGCTCGACGTCAGATGCGAATGAAGCTGCACATTATCGTGCGGCCCGACCACGGTGTTGAAGCCCTTGCTGAACACCGCCGGATATTCGTCGATCTCCGCGCCCTTCACAGCGCCGGCCTCAAAGCCGCTGCCGGCGAATTCGCGGGCGTGCTCGCTGTAGTTCTTGCCGACGCAGAAAATGTTGCGGTCCGGCTTCGGAATCGGTGCGAGCAGTTTGACGTCGCTCAAGGCAATGGTGGCGCCACTCGCGGGCAGCGTCGCCTTGATCTCGGCGTAGCGTGCGATCAGATCGACCATATCGCCGACGCCGGGCAAAGGCCGCACGGTGTTGGCCGCGGCATCAACGATGCCGACATGGATGGAGCCTTGATGGGAAAATGTGGCGAACTTCATTTTGGACTTCCGCTTGTTTGAAAGAGGCTCGGAAAATAATTACTCGACCTTGCCGATTCTCTGCACCGCCGCGATCAGCCGCGCGCTGTCGATCTCGACGAATTTGGCGAACTCCGGCGCGTCAAGATGGGCGACGGGGCTGCCGGCAGCCTCGAAGGTCTTTTTCACTTCGGGCGACAGCACAGCTTCCCTCATCGCGTCGCGCAACCGGGTCATGATCGGCTCCGGCAGTGCCTGCTGCGCGAACAATCCCGCCCAGATGTAGAATTCCACATCCTTGTAGCCGATCTCCTGAAAGGTCGGCACATCCGGGAAACTCGCGACACGCTGCGCGCCCCAGCAGGCCAGCACCCGCATCTTGCCGTCATCGACCTGTGCGCGCACCGTACCCGGCGCGGTCGCCACCGCCTGGACCGTGCCGGTGAGAAGGCCCGTCAGCGCCGGACCCGCACCGCGGAAGGGCACATGCAGCAGCTTGATCCCGGCGCTGGCGGCGAACATTTCCATCGCGATATGAAGCGTGCCGTAGGGCCCTGACGAGCCATAGGGGATTTCGCCGGGACGCTTTTTAGCGTCGGCGATGAATTCCTGCACGGTCTGCCATGGCGCGGAGGCCGGCACCGTCAGCATGGTCGGATCGGCCAGCACGCGCGCGACCGGCGCAAATTGCGAGACCTCGTAGGACACCGGACGGCCGAACAGCCGGTCCGCCTCCGGCAGCACCGCGAGCGAGGACAGCGTCATCAGCAGCGTATAGCCGTCCGGTTCGGCGCGCGCCGCCGCGCCATTGCCGACCGAACCACCGCCGCCACCGGCGCGATTGTCCACGATCACCGGCTTGCCAAGAATGCGCTCCAGCGCCAACGCCGTCGGACGCGCGGCCAGATCGGCCTGCCCCCCGGCCGGAAACGGCACGATCACCGTGATGGTGCGTGTTGGCCATGCGGCCTGCGCGTTCGCCGGACGCGACGCAATTCGCAACGCTGCCGGCGCGAACGGCAGTGCCGCTGCGATCTTCAAAAGCGCACGACGATCCATGTCGTCTCTCCCCTATCAATAATTTTTATTCGTCTCACCCTGTCGAGAGGGTGAAACTTTGATCACACGTCTGGCGCGGTCCTTCGGACCCATCATACTTTGACATTATGCCGCGCTATAGAAACCCCTAGCTCTTGAAATACGGCTCGACCGGGCCGGAAAATTTCATGGTGACCGGATTGCCGTGGCGATCCTTCGCCGAACCGACGCTCATGCGTACCCAACCCTCACTGACGCAATATTCCTCGATATTGGTTTTCTCGACACCCTTGAAACGGATGCCGACATCGCGCTCGAGGACTTTGGCATTGTAGTAAGGGCTCCGCGGATCAACGGACAGACGGTCAGGCAATTCATCGCTCATGATGATGTCTCTTGTTCGAACTTGATGATGATTCAGGCGATTGTGTTCAGAGGCGATCGCACGCGTGTCAGAACGGCAGGTGGCCGCTTTTCATGTAATACACGACCAGAAAGCCGATGGCGCCTCCGATCAAGACCCCGAGGATCACTCTCATACTGCTCCTCCTTTATCAAAGATGATGAGTAAATCGGCAATTGCTTGCAAGACTTGCCCGCCCCACCGGCGCGGCGGAAGCAGTCACAACAATGCGACATCGGGGCGTTATCGGGGAACATTCGCCTCATGTCGAGGTTTTCTACCCGTCCAGCCACAAATACGCGGCGGCGACCCCGTATCTCTGATCACGAGCGCGTCTCCTCTGGGCTTCCTTAAGGTCTCGGTGAAAGAATTCTCATGAAAACAATGCGCGCCGCACAAGCCGACCGGACGGAAGCCGATCCCATCGGGGAGCTTTGTGTCAATACGATCCGCACTTTGACCATTGACGCCGTGCAAAAGGCCAATTCGGGGCATGCCGGCACGCCGATGGGTATGGCGCCTGTCGCCTTTACGCTGTGGCAGGACGTGCTGCGCTACGATCCGGCGCAGCCATTGTGGCCCAACCGCGATCGCTTCGTGCTCTCAGCAGGCCATGCCTCGCTACTGCTTTATTCGCTGATCCATTTGTCCGATGTCAAACGTCTGCGCGACGGGCAGGTGACGAACGGACCAGCGATCTCGCTCGACGACATAAAGAACTTCCGCCAGATCGACAGCGTCACGCCGGGACATCCGGAATACGGCCACACCACCGGCGTCGAGACCACCACCGGCCCGCTCGGCCAAGGCTGCGGCAACAGCGTCGGCATGGCCATCGCCTCACGCTGGCTGGGCGCGCGTTACAACAAACCCGACACAACGCTGTTCGATTTCAACGTCTACGTGATCTGCAGCGACGGCGATCTGATGGAAGGCGTCGCCAGCGAAGCTGCCTCGCTCGCCGGGCATTTGGGACTCGATAACCTGTGCTGGATTTATGACAGCAACACCGTCACCATCGAGGGCCATACTGAACTTGCTTTCAGCGAGAACGTCGCTGAGCGTTTCCGTGGTTATGGCTGGCACATCGTCCATGTCCCCGATGCCAATGACCGCAAACGCGTGCGTGAGGCGCTCGAGGAGTTCAAAGATACAACGGGACGCCCGACCCTGATCGTTGTCAACAGCGTGATCGGCTACGGCGCGCCGGATATGCAGGGCACCGCGAAGATTCACAGCGACGCGCTTGGCGCCGACGAGGTGCGCAAAACCAAGGCATTCCTCGGCTGGCCGCAGGACAAGGATTTTTACGTGCCGGACGGCGTGTACGATCATTTCGCGAACGGCATCGGCAGGCGCGGCGCTGCGCTCCGCACGGCGTGGGAAAAAGCCTTCGAGGACTATCGCAAGACAAACATCGCCTTGTCGGATGAAATCACGCGCGGCCTCAAGCATGAATTGCCCGTCGGCTGGGACCGCGACCTGCCTGAATTCAAGCCGGACCCCAAAGGTATCGCGACCCGCGAGGCGTCAGGCAAGGTACTCAATGCCATCGCCGACAAGACACCGTGGCTGCTCGGCGGCGCGGCGGATCTCGCGCCCTCCACCAAGACCAAGCTCACCGGCGACAGAATGGGCGCGCTGGAGAAAAAGACTCCGGGCGGACGCAATATGCATTTCGGCGTGCGTGAACATGGCATGGGCGCGATCGCGAACGGCCTGGCGCTTTGCCACCTGCGCGCCTTCGGCTCGACCTTCCTGATTTTCAGCGACTATATGCGCCCGCCGATCCGGCTCGCCGCCCTGATGCGGTTGCCGGTATTTCATGTCTTCACGCACGATTCCATCGGCGTCGGCGAAGACGGCCCCACCCA
>DASWQB010000020.1:0-3072 GCA_036398335.1 Afipia sp.
GCGATGATCTTTCGCGATCCCTCATTCTTCGGCTTTGCCTATGATCTTCGAGAGCGCGAGTGCGCGCGCATAGACATCGCGGCGCGGCCGCCCCGATAGTGCGACCGCGTGGGCCACCGCATCCTTGAGGCTGCCATTCGCCAGCGCCTCGCGCAGCAGATGATCGAGATCGGCCTCGCTCATCGCGGCATCCTCTTTGCCCGGCGGCCCGATCACGAGGACGAACTCGCCGCGTGTCTCAAGGCCGCTTGCGTGATTGGCCAATTCGGCGAGCGGCGCGCGGCGGATGTCTTCATGCAGCTTGGTCATTTCGCGGCAGATCGCGGCCTCGCGCATCCCAAGTCCGTCGGCAAGATCGCGCAGGGAATCCTCAATCCGCGCTCCGGATTCGAACAGCACCAGCGTTGCATCGATTCGCGAAAGTTCGGCGATGCGCGCGCGCCGCGCATGCTCCTTCGGCGGCAGGAAACCCTCGAAGAAAAAGCGGTCGGTCGGCAGGGCCGCCACCGAGAGTGCCGCGAGTACGGAAGATGGTCCGGGCAACGCATTCACCGTAAAGCCCGCGGCGCAAACCTCCCGCACCAGCTTGAAGCCGGGATCGGAAATCAGCGGCGTTCCGGCATCCGAGACCAGCGCGACAGACATGCCTTGCGCCAGATGCGCGAGAATTTTCGGTCGCGCGGCGGCCGCGTTGTGCTCGTGATAGGGCGTCAGGGAGGCTTTGATGCCGTAACGCTCCATCAGCCGATGCGTCATCCTTGTGTCCTCACAGGCGACAATGTCGGCGCCAGCCAGCGTCTCCAGCGCCCGCAGCGTGATGTCGCCGAGATTGCCGATCGGCGTTGCGACGAGGTGAAGGCCGCTTGCGATTTTCGGCGCGGCGATCTCATGCCCTGCGACAATGAAACTGCGCGTGCTCTCAGCGCTGGCCTGCGGCTTCGGAACGGGCAGGCGGGCCATGGGGGTTTATCCGTAACGGTGAGTGAAGTGTGCGTTGCTCGCATCTGCGAAGATGCACTGTGATTGAAAATAAAGTAATGCACAGCCGCGTCGTCATAAATCTTTTGTTTGGCGGCTATCGCCGACAATATGTCGGAATTCGCCTTCCAGATCATCCGGTGCGACCGGCGATCGGATCGGGTCAATGGAAAAGAAAGAGATATGACCGCCCCGCTTGGCTCAGGCACCGAAGACAACGGCCACACAAGACGCAGTGCGCTCGGTCTTATCCTTGGCGCGCCGCTGCTTGTGGGCTGTGCAGGGCTATCCTCGCAGCTGGGATCGGGCTTCGGAACCGGCGGTGCATCCAGCGAACAGCCGCCGGGCCCGTCCGGCCCGGCGCAGCAATCCGTCGCGGTCGGCGCGGGACAGGTCAAGGTCGGCCTGATCCTGCCTCTATCAGGCGCGGGCAATGCGGGTGTCGCCGGCAATTCGATGAAGAACGCCGCGGAATTGGCGCTGGCTGAATTTCAAAATCCGGACCTTCAGTTGCTCATCAAGGACGATGCCGGCACGTCGAACGGCGCGCAGCAGGCGGCACAGCAGGCGCTCGATGAAAGCTCCGAGATCATTCTCGGCCCGCTGTTCGGCCTGTCGGTTCCGGCGGTGGCGCAGTCCGCGCGCACGCGCAGCATTTCGGTGATCGCGTTCTCGACCGATTCGAGCGTGGCCGGGCGCGGCGTATTTCTTTTGAGCTTCCTGCCGGAGTCCGATGTCAACCGCATCGTCGATTACGCGGCTTCGACCGGGAAGCGGTCTTTCGCGGCGCTGTTGCCTGAGAATGCCTACGGGAATGTTGTCGAGGTCGCGTTCAAGCAAAGGGTCGCGGAGCGCGGCGGCCGGGTTGTTGCGTTCCAGAAATATGCGAGCGATCCGTCGCAGATGCAGTCCGCAGCCCGGACCATGGCGCAATCGCTTGGCACGGCGGATGCGTTGCTGCTCGCCGATGACGGCGATGTGCTCGGCCGTCTCGCCGAACAACTGACGGCGGGCGGCGCCGATCTGAAGCGTATTCAACTGCTCGGCACGGGACTTTGGGACAATCCGCGCGTGTTCGCCGATACAGCGCTGCAAGGCGGCATTTATGCGGCGCCCGATCCGACGGGGTTTCGCGCTTTTTCAAAGCGATACCGGGCGAAATATGGCCAGGACCCGGTACGCACCGCGACGCTGGCTTACGATGCCGTGGCGCTGGTGGCGGCCTTGGCGAAAACGCAAGGCGGTCAGCGGTTCTCGGCGGAGACTCTCACCAACCCCTCCGGCTTTGCCGGCATCGACGGGCTGTTTCGATTTCGCAGCGACGGCACCAACGAGCGCGGCCTCGCGGTGCTGCGTGCCGCGTCCGGCGGCGGGCAAATTCTTGTGGGATCGCCGAAGAGTTTTGGCGCTTAAAACGCGGTCCCGAAACGTGGGCACCGGTTTTCGGACAAGACCACGTTCAAATAAATTTTACGCCGCCAGATCCGCGACGACCGCATCGAGGAGAGGAAAGCCTTCCTTGGTCACACGCAGGCGTCCGCTCGAATCTACCGTGATTGCGCCTTCCTCGCGCAACAGCGCGATGCGATGCGGGTCGAGTGAGCGGCCCGAAAGCGCCCTGTAACGCTGCGGGTCAATGCCTTCCGCGAGACGCAGGCCCATCAGCAAGAACTCATCGGCGCGCTCCTCGCTGTTGAGGAGGTCGTCGCTGATGACGCCATGACCTTGCGCCTCGACGCGCATCAGCCAGGTTTCGGGCCGCTTCTCGGTCGCGATGGCATGGCGCTGGCCGCCGATGTCGAGACGGCCATGCGCGCCAGGACCGATGCCGGCATATTCCTGTCCGCGCCAGTAAACGAGATTATGCCGGCACTCCGCGCCCGGCCGCGCGTGATTGGAAATCTCGTAAGACGGCAGGCCGTGTTTCGCACAGACGTCCTGCGTCACATCATAGAGAGCACGCGCGACATCTTCGTCGGGCACCTTGAGTTTGCCTGCGGCGTGCAGGCCGAAGAACGGCGTCTCCGGCTCGATGGTGAGCTGATACAGCGACAGATGCTCGGCGGCTTCCGAGATCGCGAATTCCAGTTCCTG
>DASWQB010000021.1:0-4371 GCA_036398335.1 Afipia sp.
ATGGCGACGACCGCGCTTTACGGCTGGACCGTGGAGCGCATCGCCTATCGCCCGCTGCGTCATTCCTTCCGCCTCGCACCGATGCTCTCGGCTATCGGCATGTCGTTCGTGCTCTCGAACTTCGCGCAAGTTTCGCAAGGCGCGCGTGTCAAGCCGGTCCAACCGATCATCACCGGCGGACACACGCTGTTCGAACAGGATGGCTTCGTTGTGCGGCTGTCGAACATCCAGATCATCGTCGTGGTGACGACTGTGATTCTGCTTGCGATCTTCTCCTGGCTGGTGGCGCGCACGCGCCTCGGACGGGATATGCGCGCCTGCGAGCAAGACCAGACCATGGCGGCGCTGCTCGGCGTCGATGTCGATCGCACGATCTCGATGACCTTCGTGATCGGTGCGGCGCTCGCTGCCGTCGCCGGCATGATGTATCTGCTGTACTACGGCGTGGTCGATTTCTTCATGGGCTTCGTCGCAGGCATCAAGGCCTTCACGGCCGCCGTGCTCGGCGGCATTGGCTCGCTGCCGGGCGCGATGCTCGGCGGGCTTGCCATCGGACTGATCGAAACGTTCTGGTCCGCTTATTTCTCGTCCGAATATAAAGACGTCGCCGCCTTCTCGATCCTGATCGTCGTTCTGATCTTTCTGCCCACGGGCCTGCTCGGCCGTCCCGAAGTCGAAAAAGTCTGAAAGACAGCGTGGCGATGACTGACCAGACCGTTGTTACGCCTTCCCGGAAACTGCCCGCGCGCGGTGCTACTTTCATCCTGAAAAAATCGCTGCTCAGCGCGCTGGTTGCGCTGGTGCTGTTCTCGCTGATGATCGGCATCCGCACCGAGGCCGGACCGACCGGTCAATTGATATTCTGGACCCGTTTTGGCGATCTGGCGATGGTGGTGGTGACGGTGTTCGCCGGCAGCATCCTGATCGAGCTGTTGCGCCAATGGTTCGCTGCGCGGCGTGCTCCGCTGATACCGGAGACGACACGCACATCCGTCGCCAAGCTCGGCCGCTATGTCGCGCCTGCCCTTCTTATCTTTACCTTCCTCGTGCCGGTGGTCTTCTACGATCAGCGTTACATTCTCGACCTCGCCATTCTTGTGCTGACTTATGTGATGCTCGGCTTGGGATTGAATGTCGTTGTCGGCCTCGCCGGGCTGCTCGACCTCGGCTACGTCGCGTTTTATGCCGTCGGCGCATATTCCTATGCGCTGCTGGCGACGACCTTCGGATTGTCATTCTGGGTGTGCTTGCCGCTCGCCGGTATCCTCGCGGCGTTCTGGGGAATCCTGCTCGGCTTTCCGGTGCTGCGGCTGAAAGGCGATTACCTCGCCATTGTCACGCTCGCGTTCGGAGAGATCATTCGACTCATTCTGCTCAACTGGCAGGACGTCACGGGCGGCCCCAACGGCATTTCCGGTGTGCCGCGCCCGACTTTCTTCGGTATCCCTCTCGACGCCACCGATAACGGTCTCGCGGCCAGGCTCGGCATCCCGTTCTCATCGACGCACCGCGTGGTGTTTTTGTTCTACATCATCCTGGCGCTGGCGCTGTTGACCAACTGGGTCACCATCCGCCTTCGGGGGCTGCCGATCGGCCGCGCCTGGGAAGCGCTCCGCGAAGATGAAGTCGCGTGCCGATCGCTCGGCATCAATACGACGACAACCAAGCTCTCCGCGTTCGCGACCGGCGCGATGTTCGGTGGGTTCGCTGGCGCGTTCTTTGCAACTCGTCAGGGATTCATCAGCCCCGAATCCTTCTCCTTTCAGGAATCCGCATTGGTGCTCGCCATTGTCGTGTTAGGGGGCATGGGCTCGCAACTCGGCGTCGCGCTCGCGGCGCTGGCGATGATCGGCGGGTTCGAGCTGTTTCGGGGCTTCGAACAATTCCGCATGCTGGTGTTCGGCGGCGCGATGGTGCTCTTGATGATCTGGAGGCCGCGCGGCCTTGTTGGCCACCGCGATCCAACCGTGTTTCTCGGCGCACCCACGACGATCTCCTCCACAATGGTCAAAGAGGGCCGCTGATGAATGCGCCCGCCGACATTCTCGACGTGACGCATCTGTCGATGAGGTTCGGCGGCATTGTCGCTGTCAACGATTTGTCGTTCACAGCAAAGCGTGGCGACATCACCGCCTTGATCGGCCCCAACGGCGCGGGCAAGACCACGGTGTTCAACTGCATCACCGGCTTTTACAAGCCGACCACCGGCATGGTGCGGCTGACCCATGAGAATGGCCGCACGTTTTTGCTCGAGCGGCTGTTCGACTACCGCATCTCGAAGGTCGCCAAGGTCGCGCGCACGTTTCAGAACATCCGCCTGTTCGCGGGCATGACCGCGCTGGAAAATCTGATGGTGGCGCAGCACAACACGCTGATGCGCGCGTCAGGCTATACGCTTCTGGGCCTGATCGGCGCGCCGAACTTTCGCGCGGCCGAGCGCCGGGCCGTCGAGCGGGCGCGCTATTGGCTGGAGCGTATCGGATTGACGGGCCGCGCCGACGATGCGGCAGGCAACCTGCCTTACGGCGATCAGCGGCGACTCGAAATCGCCCGCGCGATGTGTTCGGAGCCCGCGTTGCTGTGCCTGGATGAACCTGCCGCCGGACTTAACGCACGCGAGGGCGAGGCGCTCAACGAACTTTTGCGCTCGATCCGCAAGGATCATGGCACGTCAATTTTGCTCATCGAACACGATATGTCGGTGGTGATGGAAATTTCCGACCGCATCATCGTGCTCGATTACGGCGTGAAGATCGCGGAAGGCACGCCGCGCCAGATTCGTGACGATCCGAAAGTGATTGCAGCCTATCTCGGCGCAGACGAGCAAACCGCCATCGAAGTCATGGAGCAGGACGCATGAGCGCGGCTGGCTCACACCCCCTGCTTGCCATTCGCGGGCTGCGCGCCGCTTATGGCAACATCGAAGCCCTCAAGGGCGTCGATATCAACGTCGCTGCGGGTGAGATCGTCGCGCTGATCGGCGCCAACGGTGCCGGCAAATCCACGCTAATGATGACGGTGTTCGGCAAGCCCCGCGCCAGCGACGGCCAGATCATCTATGACGGCATCGACATCACCCACACGCCGACCCATCACATCGCACATTTGCGTATCGCGCAGTCGCCGGAAGGACGGCGCATTTTCGCGCGCATGAGCGTTGCGGAAAACCTGCGGATGGGCGCGGACGCGGCCGGCGGCAACAAGGACGAACGCAGCGACGATCTAGACCGCGTGCTGACTCTGTTCCCGCGTTTGAAAGAGCGCATGCAACAGCGCGGCGGCACGCTGTCCGGAGGGGAACAGCAGATGCTGGCCATCGGCCGCGCGCTGATGAGCCGCCCCCGCCTCTTGATGCTGGACGAGCCTTCACTCGGTCTCGCGCCACTGATCGCGCGGCAGATCTTCGATGCCATTCGCGTCCTCAACAAACAGGACGGCCTCACCGTGCTCATCGTGGAGCAGAACGCCAACCATGCGCTGAAGCTGGCACATCGCGGCTACGTCATGGTCAATGGCCTGATTACGCTGAGCGGCACCGGCGCGGAACTGCTGGAACGCCCGGAAATCCGCGCCGCCTATCTCGAAGGCGGGCGGCACTAGGGCATGACCCCGAAAAATGGACACCGGTTTTCAGATCTGATCATGCCCGGACAAGAATAGGGGCGATGCCGCATGTTTTATACCAACGAGTCCATTTTTCAGATTGTCTTCGTCACGCTCATTCTGGGTGGAGGCTGCGCGCTGCTGGCCGGACGCGCCATTGCATCGACGTGGCGCAGCATCGCGGTCGCCATTGCTACCGCGTTTCCGATGGCAGCCGCCGTGCGGTTCGTGCACTTTGCTTTGTTCCATGAGAAGCTGCTCTCGCCGGGATCGTATCTCTTTGAAGTGCTTATTTTGCTGGCTGTTATATGCCTGTCGTTCCAGCGTATGCGGACTTTGCAAATGGTCCGGCAATATTACTGGCTCTATGAACAAAACGGCCCGCTCGGCTGGCGGCTGCGGCAAGATGCACCTGCGCAGCACAGCTAGGATGGAAGTTTGCCGGTGACTTGCGGGGAAATTCGTCTGACAATGGCCTCCAGCACATTACCGACTCCCATACTCAAGGATCGTTTTATGAAGCCACTCCGTAGTCTTGGCCTCGCGCTGACAGCATCGATCGCCCTGTCCGCCTCGGCCCTTGCGCAGGATATTCCCGTTGCTGTCGCCGGCCCCATGACGGGCGGCGAATCCGCATTCGGACGCCAACTGAAAAACGGTGCGGAGTTCGCGGTGGCCGATCTCAACGCCGCGGGCGGCGTCCTCGGCAAAAAACTCGCCCTGCAAATCGGCGACGACGCTTGCGACCCCAAGCAGGCCCGATCGGTC
>DASWQB010000022.1:0-3385 GCA_036398335.1 Afipia sp.
TACGCCGCCGCTGAAACAATCCGAACGCACGGAAACCTTTGTCACCTTCGCGCCGAACTCCTCGTCGGGCGACAACCTCATGGTGATGATTTTGGATTTCGACTGCGCGCGCGATTTCACCCGCCACAGTCCGCCATTGAACAGCGCCTTCTTGCGGTTGTTGCGCAGGCACACCAGCTTGTCGCCGGCGACCGGGAGCGCCTCCTCGATGCCGTTCTTCTGGCGCACGCGCATATTATAAGCGCGGCGCGTGTTGTTGCGGCCGACCAGAATCTGATCGGCGCTCATCACGCGGTTCGGATCGAGCGCGTCGCGGCGGATCACCTCGCTGTCGCCGAACGTGCCGAGATCGAGCGCGCGGCCCTCGCGCACGGCCATCGACATCCGCACGATGGGATCGTCCTGCGCCTGACGATGCACCTCGGTCAGCATCGCGTCCGGCTCGTCGCTCGTGAAAAAGCCGCCGCCCTGGATGGGCGGCAATTGCGCGGGATCGCCGAGCACCAGCAAAGGACAATCGAACGACAGCAGGTCGCGGCCAAGATCGGCGTCGACCATCGAGCATTCGTCGATCACGATCAGCTTCGCCTTGGAGGCGGGTGCGTCGTCCCACAATTCGAAGCTCGGCTGCTCCTCGCCGGATTCACGCGTGCGATAGATCAGCGAATGGATGGTCGAAGCGCCGTCGCAGCCTTTGTTACGCATCACCAGCGCAGCCTTGCCGGTAAACGCCGCGAATTTCACCTCGCCATCCACCGCCTCGGCGATGTGGCGCGCCAGCGTGGTCTTGCCGGTGCCGGCATAGCCGAACAGGCGAAACACTTGCGGCGTGTTGCCATTGCCGGATTTTTGGCCGGGCTTGGCTTTCAGCCAATCGGCGACCGCCGCGAGGGCTTTATCCTGATGGGGCGTGAAAGTGGGCATGGCGCCGTGCAAAGCATGATGCGAGAGGAAATTGTGGATAGCCGAATCGGCGTCCTGCGTATGCAGGAATATACGCCTTCGCGACAAATTCATCGCCTCCGGCGAAACTTCCATTCGCCATCACGGGGCGGCGTCTTTATATCTGTGACGCAATATCTTGGACGCAGAAGCCAACTTTGCGGAGGGACACATGGAACGGATATCTCTTCAGGTGGCTGTAGCGCTGACAGCGGCGATTTTGTTGTTCATCGGCCTGTCAGGCGTGCTGCTCGGCGTGAAGTTCCTGCATGGCGCTGAAAGCGCGTCGGTTGACAATTATTTCCGGTTCCTATCCGCCGTGGCTGCCGGGATGGGATTTATGTATCTGCGCGCCATTTCGCATATCGAACGTCACGGCGAATGCATCAGCACGCTGACCTTCTTGATTTTCGCCGGAGGGCTGGCGCATCTCTATGGCTTCGCCATGAGGCCGGCGCCGACGGTCGCGACACTCTGCGCCTTGACCATGTCATTGATCGTCGTGCCACTGCTCTGGCTGTGGCAGCGCCGGATTGCGCGCAAGGCAGCGCATTGATGGCGGCGGTGAAACACATCACGCTTGTGCTGTTGATCGCCTTTATCGCCGTGGTGTTCGGCACCTTCGCGGTTAATTATTATCGCGCGCGCAAAGCCGCCGGCGAGCCGCCGCCGATTATCTTCGAACGGACTGATCGTCCCTCGAAGGCCTGACCGCCAACAAAAACGCCGGCGCTGATTGCGCCGGCGTTAATGCGTGCCATTGAATGTCAGGCGGCGGCGAAGCCGCGCATATCGCCGGAGCCCGGCGGCGGGATCGGCTGGCCGTCATCGGCATATTCGTTCAGCTTGTTTCGCAGGGTGCGGATCGAGATGCCGAGAATGTTCGCAGCGTGAGTGCGGTTGCCAAGGCAATGCTTGAGTGTCTCGAGGATCAGGTCGCGCTCGACATCGGCGACGGTGCGGCCGACCAGCGCGCGCGTCACCTGCTCGGCAGCGAGTGTCGCATGCGCGACCGCGGGTGCGGTCTTGGCGAGATCGAGCCGGTCACCGTCCGGCGAGAGGATTGCTTCGGCGCCGATCTCATCGCCCTGTGCCATCAGCACCGCGCGGTGCATGGTGTTTTCCAGTTCGCGGACGTTGCCCTGCCAGCGATTGGCCGTCAGCACGCGGCGCGCCTCCGCCGAGAGAGGACGCAGTGGCACGCCATTGGCCTGAGCATATTTCCGGGCGAAATGCTGCGACAATTCCAGAACATCCGCAGGTCGATCGCGCAGCGGTGGAATTTTCAGGTTCACCACGTTGAGACGGAACAGGAGATCCTCGCGAAAGGTGCCCTCGCGCACCGCATCCGCCAGATTGCGGTTCGATGTCGCCAAGATGCGGATATCAACCGGGACAGGCTTGGTGCCACCGACGCGGTCGATCACGCGCTCCTGAATGGCGCGCAGCAGTTTGGATTGCAGCCGCACGTCCATTTCGGAAATTTCGTCGAGCAATAGCGTGCCGCCGGTCGCTTCCTCGAACTTTCCGATGCGCCGCGCGACCGCGCCGGTAAACGCTCCCTTCTCGTGACCGAACAATTCGGATTCGAGAAGATGCTCGGGGATCGCCGCGCAGTTGATCGAAATAAACGGGCGCTTGGCGCGCTGGGAGTTGGTGTGCACATAACGCGCCAGCACTTCCTTGCCGGTGCCGGATTCGCCGGTGATCATCACCGAGGCGTCCGAGCCGGCAATCTGTTGCGCGAGCCGCACGACTTTGCCCATCGCCTCGTCGCGGTAGATCAGTTCGCGCGAATCGTTGGCGACAGCGGCGAGGACGGCCGCGATCAGTTCCGGATCGGGCGGCAGCGGGATGTATTCCTTGGCGCCAGCACGGATGGCGGCAACGGCGGCGCGGGCATCGGTGGTGATGCCGCAGGCGACGATCGGAACATGAATGTGTTCGGCTTCGAGCCGGGTGAGAAGATCGCGAATGTCGATGGCGACATCGACCAGAAGCAGATCGGCGCCCTTGCCGCCGCGTACCACCGCCATGGCTTGTTCGGTGTCTTCGGCGTGGGTGACGCTCGCGCCATTCTCCATGGCAATCTTGGTTGCGGTGGTGAGTTGGCCCTTAAGGGTCCCAACGATAAGAAGCCGCATGTTTGCTCCTGTTATTGATTGCGCCATGTCCGGCGTCGGTTGGTTAGGCGCGTTCCGCCTTGATGATTTCGGTCATGGTGACGCCGAGCTTGTCCTCGACGAGAACGACCTCGCCGCGGGCCACAAGGCGATTGTTGACGTAAATGTCGATGACTTCGCCGACCCGGCGATCCAGTTCGAGGACGGTGCCGGGGCCGAGCTTCAAAAGATCGCTGACGTCCATCTTGGAGCGACCGAGCACGGCCGACACCTGCACCGGCACGTCGAATACCGCCTCCAGATCGGAGGCGATGCGCGAT
>DASWQB010000023.1:0-4286 GCA_036398335.1 Afipia sp.
TATGGAGGCCTTGCAGCATGGTCATGATCTCGGTCCGTTCGAACCAGCGTGCGTCTTCCAGCTCCGTCGTATCCACGATGATGTCGGTGTTCAGCGCCCGCGCGGTACAGCCGATCATCAGCGAAGACGGATAGGGCCAAGGCTGGGACGTGTAATAGCGCACATCCGTGCAGCGGATGTTGGATTCTTCAAAAATCTCGCGCCGGACGGCGTCCTCAACGGTTTCCGCCGCCTCGACAAAGCCGGCGAGACACGACCACATCATCGGCGGAAAGTGCGGCTGGCGGCCCAGCAGGCAACGTTCGCCCGATGTCACCATCATGATGACGACGGGATCGGTGCGCGGAAAATGCTCGGCCTTGCAGCTTGGGCAATCGCGCCGCCAGCCGGCATGCACCACGATAGTCGGCGCGCCGCAATTGGCGCAGAAACCATGACGCTGATGCCAGCCTGCGAGCGACTTCGCCATCGCCACGCGCGAGAGCTGGTTCTCCGCGATGGCGCCCGTCGCGGCCAGTATGCGAAGATTTTCGAGCGTGGTATCGCGGTGCCCGGCGATGGTGTCAGCCGCCGCCGCATCGAGCCCCATGCCGAAAACGGCCGCATTATTGTCAAGCCCGAGAAAGAAAGGCGGCTCGGCGGCGCCGAGTGCGCGGGCTTCATCCAGCGTGAGCAATGCGCGCGGTCCGCCCGCTTCGTGTTTGATCAACAGCGAATCGCGATGCACGACATAGACACGTGCATCCGGACGGCGCTCGAGCGCCTGCAATTGATCGGGCCGGGTGCGCAGATGCGCGGCGCGGTCGATCGGATTGGCGACGAAGCCCGGCCGGCCAGGAAGAAACTGTGAATTGCTGCCGCTCATTGATGCGCCGATTTAGCTCACCCAGATTTTTTTAAGCAAAGCTTTCTTGAACGCATCCATTTCGACCGGATCATAGCCGATCGCCGGCGCCGCGCCCCATATCGGGCGCGGCCACGCCGCGTCACTGGTACGCCGCGCGATGATATGGATGTGGAGCTGGCTGACCATATTACCGAGAGCGGCGACATTGAGCTTGTCTGGCTTTGTGATGTCCTTGAGCGCCAGCGAGACACGATTGATCTCGGTCATCAACTGTCCCTGCTCGACCTCATTCAGATCGGTGATGTCGGACGCGCCGGAACGGCGCGGCACCAGCAACAACCAGGGGTAGTTTGAATCCTTGAGGACAAGGACGCGCGAGAGCGGCAGGTCGCCGACAGTGACGGTGTCGCCCGCCAGTTGGGGATTCAGCGTCCAATTGTCCGAGGCCATGCCTGCTCCAGATTGTGTTTCGCAGGACGCACCCGCGGCTATCATATGCCGGGGGTTATGCCGGGCATTGAAGCCCGCCGTCAAATCACCTTGAAGGGCAGATGAAAATCCACATGGAAACTCAAATGAAAATCAATGTGTGGATGGCTGTTTTTGACGCGCCGGCGGCGGCCGATGGTGAAGCGGATATGCTTGCTTTCCGCAGGCTTTGGCCCCAAATAGAGGGCGGGAGATTGGCGGTGGACGAGCCACTCGCCAACCGGGTCAGGTCCGGAAGGAAGCAGCCCTAACGAGGTTCGGATCGGGTCGCTCGTCAGTCTCCTACCTCATTTCGTTACGTGCCGGCATGCCGGCCTTCATGCCCGTCGCGCTGTTCCGCGACCTTTCGAAACGGAACATATGGCCCGGCGGATGCGGATCGCTCATGACCGAAGCTGACAGCCAAGGCCTTGCGCAAAGCGCCGTCATGAACGATTCGGCTGGTTTCGACCTCGGTCCCGTGCCGGCCTCCGGCTCAGCCTACCGGGTGCTCGCCCGCAAATATCGTCCGACCAATTTCGACGATCTGATCGGTCAGGAGGCGATGGTCCGCACCATCTCCAACGCCTTCGACACCGGCCGGATTCCACAAGCCTGGATTCTCACCGGCGTGCGCGGCGTGGGCAAGACCACCACCGCGCGCATTCTGGCGCGCGCGCTGAACTATGAATTGCCCGACGGTTCGGTGAAGGGGCCGACCATCAAGATGCCGGTGCCGGGCGTGCATTGCCAGGCGATCATGGAAAGCCGTCATATCGACGTGCTGGAAATGGACGCCGCCTCGCACACCGGCATCGACGACGTTCGCCAGATCACCGATGGCGTGCGTTATGCGCCTTCCAGCGCGCGCTACAAGGTCTACATCATCGACGAGGTCCACATGCTGTCGGAGAAGGCGTTCAACGCCTTCCTGAAGACGCTTGAGGAGCCGCCGGAACACGCCAAGTTCATTTTCGCGACGACGGAAATCCGCAAAGTCCCGGTGACGGTGCTGTCGCGCTGTCAGCGATTCGATCTTCGGCGTGTCGATGCGGATGTGTTGATGTCGCATCTCGGCAATATCGCCGGTCGTGAGAAAGTCGAGGCGGAGCCGGAGGCGCTGGGTCTGGTCGCGCGTGCCGCCGAAGGCTCGGTGCGCGATTCGCTCTCGCTGCTGGATCAGGCGATCGCGCATGCTTCAGGTTTGGTGCGCGCCGAAGACGTGCGGCAGATGCTCGGCCTTGCCGACCGCACACGCATCATCGATCTGTTCGAGCATCTGGCAAGCGGCGACATCGCCAGCGCCTTCAAGGAATTTCGCGAACAATACGACACCGGCGCCGATCCGGTGGTGGTGTTGAGCGATCTTGCGGAATTCGTGAATTTCGTTACCCGCGTGAAGGTCGTGCCCGCGACCGCCGACAATCTGGCGCTCGGCGAAACCGAACGCGTACGCGGCCGCGATTTCGCCGCCAAGCTGTCGATGCGCGTATTGTCGCGGATGTGGCAAATGCTGCTCAAGGGCATCGCCGAGGTGCAGGCCGCAACGCGCCCGCAGGCGGCAGCCGAGATGGTGCTGGTGAGGATCGCGTATGTCGCCGATCTGCCGACACCGGATGAAGCGATCAGGATGATCGAACAAAACGTTGGCGCGTCGCCATCGGTGAGCGGAACCTCCGCGAACAGCACGGCGAATCGCGCGCCCACGCCTTCGCTCTCGTCCGATCAGGCTTCGCCGCCGCGCGCGATGATGTCACCGGCGCGTTCCGGCAGCGAGACCACCGCGCGTCAGCCAATGAACGCGCCGGTGCAGGACGCATCAGGCGCGCAGCCCGCCATGCGGCTGTCATCGTTTACGCAACTTGTCGCGCTCGCCACCGAGAAACGAGACCTGCAGATCAGGTCCGCGCTGGAAACCGATATTCGTCTGGTGAAGTTCGAGGACGGACGACTCGAAGTCTCACTGGAGCGAAATGCCGCGCGCTCGCTGATCGGCGATCTGTCGCGCAAACTCGAGCTATGGACCGGCCGGCGCTGGACCGTAATCGTGTCCAACGAAGCAGGTGAGCCAACCCTGCGCGAACAGGCGCAGGTGAAAAAGGAAAAGCTCACCATCGGCGTTCAGGCCGATCCGCGTGTGCAGGCGGTGATGGCGCGCTTTCCCGGCACCCAGGTGATCGGCGTTCGTAATCTCGCCCCGGATCTGCCCGACACGGTCGATGACGATCCCGACACCAGCGACGACGATCTTTGAAATTTTGAGGAAGGACCGTGCATGGCTGATTTTCTCGGCATGATGAAGCAGGCAGCCCAGCTTCAATCGAAGATGAAAGAGATGCAGGAAGAGCTCGAGCATGTCGAGGTCGAGGGTGTTTCCGGCGGTGGTCTGGTATCCGTGCGCATGACCGCGAAGATGGAGGTCAAGGGTGTTGCTATCGATCCGTCGCTGATAAAGCCTGAAGAGCGCGAAGTGCTGGAAGACCTGATCGTCACCGCGCACAACGATGCGCGCCGCAAGGCGGAAATCGCCATGCAGGAAAAGATGCAATCGCTGACCGGCGGCCTCGGCCTGCCGCCCGGACTTGGTTTCGGCTAATGCGGCGTCTCAGAAATTCTCATCACCTTTGCTGCGGGTTCTCCATGAGAGTTTCTGAACCAAGCCGCATGACGGTTTTGTTGTCGTCTGGTGTCCCTTCGAATCCGAAGTTCGCAAAATGGGGATACCGAAACTCACGGCGAACTTCGGATTCGGGACACTAGATATATGGCTGCTGCTGTCGCCGGACCGGAAATTGAACGGCTGATCCAGTTGCTGGCGCGGCTGCCAGGGCTTGGCCCGCGCTCGGCGCGGCGCGCGGCGCTGCATCTTATCAAAAAGCGCGAAGCGTTGATGACGCCGTTATCGTCGGCGCTTCAGGTTGCCATCGACAAGATTCAGGTCTGTCATACTTGCGGCAATATCGATACGCAA